>CAJWGB010000048.1 GCA_913031625.1 uncultured Planctomycetaceae bacterium
ACCGGGCCTTCACACGGAATCGTTATCGCAGCCACAAATACGTCGATGGCCCGCGGACGGGGCTGATCCCGTGGCCCTCCGCTTTGACGAATTCCTTTCATCACCGGCAGCCCAACGAGAACCACGTTTCTGATCCGAGTGGCTTGTGTGGTCGTAGTCACTCCGGACTTCGTGGACTGACTGGCACATTCGAAAATTGCCTTGCGAAATCCATCCGCTTCAAATGCAGGTCCTGTAAAGTTGTGCGGTCCGGATGTGAAGTTGCCGTTGTGGTCTCCCATGAGTATACCGGCAGCAACACAGCCTCCGTCGTGAGTCAGCCAGTCGACCAGTTGTTCGTACAGTTCGTGGGCAGTCTGGGAAGTATCTACGATTTCCGTCAGTCTGAGCGTGACGCGGTCCGGCTGTTCTGAATGTATTTGAAGGGCTGTATCGACATTGACCGGGCTGAAGCAACCCGTCTTCAGTTTTGGTGTCATGTTCATTCTCGGAGCAGTTCGGTATCTCGGACATACTTCTTGTCGTTGACTCCTGCTCCGATTTGCGAACAAATTGTGTTGACTTCTGTTAAGTGCTGGAAAGCCGCGTCTGATTTCATGTCTCAGCATCATAGGGGTACAAATGTTTAAGGTAGGTGTTTTACGGGCGTGGATTCCAGCACTTCTGCCGGACTCTGGCTAACCCATCATATTCCAGAGCCAGTTGACAATGAGGAGTGCAATTAGCGTCGCCCCCAGTGCCGTCTGAAGCCTGTGTGATACAAGAGGTTGAGTCTTCCAGAGTGACCAGAGTCGAATTGGGACCTGGGAAAGAGTGGCCAGAGCTAACAACCATCCCACTCGATTGGATGCGAGTGAGCCTGAGACGTCACCCTCGGCGAGGTACACAAAGCTTCGAGTCAATCCGCAACCCGGGCAGTCGATGCCTGCAAGCGACCGCGACAGGCAGGATTCCGGAAGCAACCAGCCGGGCCAGACGGCCAGACGAACTCGAGTCTCTTCCACATCTAACAGAAATGCGGCGATGAGCACCAGCAGTGAGAGGATGAGGATTGTCAGATCCAGACTTCGTAGCCCGGCGGCATAAGGCCCCGAGGCGTCATCTTGAGTGGCACACACAGGTTGGTTCCTCTGGGAGAGCGCGAGACTGCGGGCCTATGTCCTGTTGATACGGATCTGCGTGGATTCCGGATGGAAATTATTCCATGCAGTTTTGAACGACATAATCACAACGCGGGGTCTCAGTCTATTCCCCTTTAGCTCGCCGGAAAGACATTCGCCCGACAAACGACTCCAGATACTGTTTGTTTCTGCGTCTTTCATTTGCCCGTTGTCCACCGCTTTAAACGTCAGCTGCCGACGTTTGAGGTTCGGTTCAAACAACTGAATGCCAGTCGCGCCGGATGTGTATGTAGCAAGCAGTGGCACGCCAGCGGCTTCGAACTGGTGTACCTTAACTTGCTGCAGATCCGTCATGGCAATCGCAAAGTCGTGATCTCTCAGTGAAAACCCAGCCACAAAACGTTCGGGATCTCTGTTGTAGAAGGAACGGTTGAAGTTCTTGCTGGTGCGTGACAGTTGCATTGCGGTGGTCTGAGGGTGTTTCTGTTTCCATGACTGCCACGTCATCATGTCGGTCACAAGGGGAGTCAGCTTCTTTCCTTTTAGCGGACCGGCCATTGCCCTGCCGAGCAGGTGCGCCCACTCTGACCCTGTTTCAACGTCGCTCATTACAAGGCTTCGCATCCAGAGTTTTCCGGAGACCTGAAGAGTCAGTGTTTGTTGATCAACTTTTCGGACGTACACGACGCCGTTGTGGCACAGATGTCACCAGGTGGCAGCGATGGCTGTTCCCGCCAGTTCATCGTTGATGATTTCACGGCGCGGCCCCGTCAGTTGATTGATGGACCATGCGCGCGCCTGTCCATCCAACTGCAAACCAATCACCAGTTCGTTGTCCTGAATGTCTGCATCCGATGCAGAGACGATTTTCGGTTCGGTAATGGGCCTGATTGGTTGTTTAAGAACCTGTCGTGGGTTGTAGGTCAGCTTCTCGTCGGCTGCCGCGATTGCAGCAGCCAGCGCCAGAGCCGTGGCTATGTATCTGGTGCTCTTCATTTTTCGACTCCGGTTTGGGGAATGGCCACCAGTTCGCAGATCATATCAGGATTAAATCTGGCCTGCTGACCCGAGGAAGAAGTCATCCGCATCGTGGTACGTGATTCCAAGGCCGGCAGCAAACTCCGCGTCGGTCTCCCGATCTCCCACCATAACGAGTGACTCGCATCCGAGTTGATGGCGCTCCATCAGGTAGACACCAAGTCCAGGCATCGGTTTGCGACAGAAACAGCCGACCGGATGATGAGGGTGCGGGCAGTAGACAACCTCATTGACAGGGACGTTGAGCATCTTTTGTGTGCGAAAGAATGCTGCCTGAACCATGTCGTGTCCAACCCGCATGGAAGCAACTCCGCTTTGATTCGATACGAAGAACAGCTCATACCCGGCGGCAATCCAATTACTGAGCACTTCTGTCCTTCCGGGCAGGATCCTGACATCGTCGGGATGCCGAGGATAATGTTCTCCGCTGATGGTCTCTCGAAGAGTCCCGTCGACATCCAGTAACAGCCCCAGGCCCTGGTGCTCGGAGTTGATACGTCGACGAAACGGAATCCGCTCAACTGCTCCAAACCCTTCGTCCGCAGCGGGTGGTTCAAATCCGGCCGTCCAGCGCGCAAGGGCAAGCGGCGGTGGCAGTGTCGGATCCACCCTGCGAAACATCTTCATCTCGTCCGGCCCAAGTGGCATACCGTATTTAGCCACCATTCTGCGGCAGATGTTGATGTAGGCTTCCTGAATGGGGGTGTCCAGAAAGCGGCAGCGAATCGGGATGTTCCAGCGGCGGGCCGCTTCAATTACGGGGGCTCGTGAGAGTCGCGTTGGATAGGTGTTATCCAGCACAACACGAGTAATGCCATTCGCGAATTGGTGTTCCATCAGGGGAACCAGGTCATCGAGCTTCCCGCCAATCAGGTCACGATTCAGTCTGACATAGCCAGTGTCGACGTAACTCTCCACAAGTTCAGATTTTCCGGCCCCCATGATTCCCATCAGGATGACCACTTCAGGTTCAGGCTGCGGTCCGTCTCCTTCGGGCAGTTGAGCCATTCCTGGGGTGGCTGCTCCCGAAAGTGAAGGCACGGACTGTGACTCAAAGCTGTAGCGGAATGAAATTGCGGTTCGATCACTGGCATCGAGCTGCAGTTTGGCAGCGCCGACACTTGACCGAATGCTGCTGACTCGCGTTGCTCCGACAAGTGCGATGGCGTGCGGAGCGGCATCGAGGACGGCGGCGACAGCTATCTGTTGCGGCGTCACGGAGTATCGTTGCGAGAGGGGAACAAGGACCGGGTCTTCGTTCAGGCGACCCGCTTTTTCTTTTCCTCCGAGAGGTCGATACGCGAGGAAGGAAATGTCTTCTTCTGCTGTGTACTGCAGCAGCCCCTCTGAAGCTGCTCGCAGATTGTGAACTCCCAGTTCGTTCTGAACGAGGGCGACATCAAAGTGTCGCGAGGCCTGTTTGATCTCTGCGACGGATGTATTGCAGAGACCAAGATGCAGGATCTTTCCTTCCTGCTGAAGTTCTGCAATCGCACCCAAAGTGTCTTCAAATGGTACCCGGGGATCACGGGCATGCAGCTGAAGTGCGAAGATCCGCTCAACCCCAAGCGCCTGGAGGCTTCCATCAATGGCCTGACGCAGATGTTCAGGATGTCCGCACGGCATCCAGCGTCTCCCCACGCGCTTCAGGCCGGCTTTGGTAAGGACGCAGACTTCATCAGCAGGTCCCTTCCACGAATTCAGGCATTGCCGCACAAAGTGCTCGCCGTAGTGCACGTCATTTTCATCAAGGCAATAAACGTCGGCGGTATCCAGAACTCGGCCCCCTGCATTCAACGCAGCGTGAACAACAGCCGTTGCTTCAATATCTTCGGGCCGACCATCCGTACAAAGGCGCAACAGTCCCAGAGCTACTCGCAGATCAACCGAATCGAACGGCCGCGATTTTGCCTCATCCTGCTGAGTCATGCTTTGGCAGATCCACGAGGCTCTTCTGGAACTGACGAGTGAATTCCGTCATGCGTTTTCGATTGACGCCCATATCCGAGTGGCCTGAACGGGAGGCGGAGCGAAAATGCACCGGTCCACCCACTGGAATGAAGACCTCGACATCGTCTACGTAGCGAAAAACAAGACTGGTGAATTCGAGATGGATGTAGTCTGATTCGCGGGTGACGATCTGTCCGCCCATTTCTTCAAGAATGTTGGCTGCTTCTGCAAGGGCGTCTGATTCACGGCCGTCCGGAATCGAGATTGGAGACATCTGGTGTGAGGTACTCTCGGTTTGGGTACTCACGCAGTTTGGTGAGTCAGGAGCCGGGCTGAGTTGGCCGTCTGATACGCCCAGCGTTTCCGGTCTGCGGGCGAACAGACTGAGCGCGTAGCCGGCGACAACAAACACGGCAATGAATATGAGAGGGGTTTTGATGAGCCAGGACATGCGACGCCTCGTAACTGGGTTCATTTGTATGCGTCCGGCTTCTGAGGTTTTACACCCAGTTTGCTGTAGTTGAATCCGCTCGCCAGCGGGTTGTAGACGCCTACTGTCCGAACGTTGCAGTCTGCCGCGATCTGTTCTTCCATATCGAGGCACCAGTACGCACTGTTAACCGTCATTCGTCGCAGACCCTCACTCTGAAAATCTCTGCCACTTCCCATCGTTACGTGAAAAACGCGTGCCGTTTTTCGCGAGTTGCCGGTCCATGTTTTTGTCCATGCGACTGGCAGCGGTTCCTTCTTTGGGTTCGGTTGATCACCTGGGAGTCTGCCCAGCAACGGCTGTCCCAGCATGAGTGCGGTACAGCCATCCGGAAGCCCCTCTCCTATGGGGTGGTTGCGATAGACGTCTGACGGTCCCCACACATCGTCGACTCCTCGCAGGATCGGATGCTCTTCAGCGCCCTTAACGATAATGCCACGCGTGGAATCAGCATGCCAGTTGCCATGATGGGCCCGAAAGGAACCGCCCAGGACGTCGTCCCCAAACCGCACCTGTTTGCCGTCCTTCTGGTATGGGAAGTTCTGCAGAAATCCGTGATTGGCGGTTCGGATGCCGATGAGTGGTTTGCCCGAATCCAGCCACGTTGTGATGTGGCGAATCTGGTCGTCAGGCAGCGTCAATAGCCGGGTAAAGAGAATCAGCAGGTCTGCCTTCTCGAGGTGCTGAAGACCGGGAATGTTGTGAGTGACAGACTTATCTTCCCAACGAATTTTCAACGTGGGATCGACCTCATTATTCGAGTTCATGCCAAACAGGACTGTGCAGTCAAATCCGTGTCGTTTTGAGAGGATTTTCGCCAGCATCGGCATGGATTGTTCACTGCGATATTCCTGCTCAGCCGCAATCAGCACGATGTGTTTGCCCTCTCCCGGTCCTGTGCCACCACGGAATGTCAGCCACTTTTCGTCTTCCGGAACCGGATGATCGCTGATTTGGTGTTTGTCACGCAGTCGTTGCCAGAAGTCGCGCCAGTAACCGTCGTAATAGTCCAGAGCCGCTCTGTCGATATGAGGCGGGTCGATAACAGTGGGTGACTCATTCGGGACGAATTCCTTCAGGTGACCCGTACCGGCTCGCTCGCGTGGCGAAACAAACCGCCACTCCGACTCGCCAAGGATGTCGCTGCACAACTGAGCAAGCCGCGGATCATATTTCTTCAACTGTTCTCGCGTGTGGATGTGGTTGTGGTCATGATCCATTGTGCGATTTGTGTTGTACCAGCACTGAACGCCTTCGGCCCAGTACTCAGCCTTGTTGCGTGATGCGTAGCAACGCTTCTCTCCGCCAAACATGATCAGGACTTTGTCTTTTCCTGAGACTCTGACGTCTGCGTGAGTTGGCTCACCATTTACAAGGATGTCTCCGTTCGCAAGGCAGGCACGGAGCAGATCGGGCGACTGGGCGGGAAACGACTGAATCAATGAGCCGATCAGCGACACAGGTCTGTTACCCTTGATCCGCCGGTATCGTTGGGCTGCTCGGCCATCATTCCACAGTCCATCTTCGCGGGCCTGATTGAAGCACTCGGTCAGGCGATCCTGCAGACCGCGGTCGAAGCCGGCCCCCTGAATCACGTGTCCGAATTCGTGAATCAGAATACTCTCCAGTTGCATGCCACCTTCGAATTCAAGGACGTCTTCCTCAGCGAACACGACGACCGGTCGTCCCTGCTTTCGTGTCAGAAACCCTCGATTCCGCCAGTTGTAAAAATCGAGTTCCTGTCCTGTCCTGTCACTCTTGAATTGCGGCAGCTGTGAGGTCAGTTCTTTGTGACCAATCAGCAGGCAGAGCACCTTTTCTTTGCGTATGTTTTCCGCGATCTGAGGCTGAATGGACTGCATGATCATGGAAAACTGATAGGCGGCCTCGCGGTGAGCGGTGTCAGTGACACGATCTGAGGTGGCAATCAGAATTCCCTCGGCCATCGTGGTCTTGCTGTAGAAACTCTGATCGAGGCTGTATTCCGTCGCCACAGAATCCGTGAGTGGCCCAACGGAATATTCTTCGGCCTGGATCGAAATGCAGATCAGACAGGCAGGAATGCAGCGAATGAGGGTCATAGAGTGTGTCCAGTCACGAGTGGCAGCCTAAGACACCATAACGAACGGAGTGTTCGCTTTCATCCATCAGCGAACCTTGTGAATCCGGCGTACAGATCGTCTAATGGTGGTCTCGACAGGAATTTTCTAATGATGCTGATCCTCGCCAACGTTAGCCATGAGGACTTTCTTAAGGACCTCTACGAGGACGAGTACAACGACTACGTGGAAGATTCGGCGCGGCCAGGTGCGGGAAAGCCGAAACCTGCCCCCAAGCTGACTCCTGAACAAAGAAAACGCGCTGAACGAGCACGGCGAGAACACCTGTCGCGTGAGGCGACTGTCAGAGCGATCGGGTCGTTCTTCCTGGCTGCCGGCATCGTCGTCATGGTCACGACGATTGTGATCGCGCTGGATAACCCCTGGGACCCCCGCAGACTCGCCGCCCCGTTTTTTGCTGCAATGGCTGTCGGTGGTGGCCTGATTACCGTTGCACTGGGGATCAGAAAACGGCGACGCTGGGCGCGGTATATGGCTGGTGGCGTTGCCGGCATCGGGCTGTTTGGAATTCCACTGGGTACCGCGGCTGCCGGGTTCATTCTTTATGCCCTCTTTAGCCAAAAGGGCCGCAACGTATTCTCTGATCGCCATGTCTTTGTGGTTGATGCAACACCGGATCTCAAACCATCCATGGGCAACACCGTCCTGAAGCTGGGGGGCCTGGTTGCGCTGGTCGCCATTCAGGTGATCTTCTTTGCCAATCTGTTCGGATAAACGCGTTCGCCGACTGTTCCGTTCCGACAAGTCCTCACCGGTAGAATCAGCGCGCTCACTCTGATGGCACCTGTTGCTTATCTGACAAATTCAGCATCAGGTCGTCAGCAGCCTGCTGCCGTCATAACCCACCACGTCTACCCTGTTTAACGGATTATGCGGGTGGGGTGTTTCGAAATGTGAACACACACACATTTTCGCAATTTGGCACACGGGATGCCTCTCAGGAACACAGCTGCTTAGCCAACTCACTACGAATTTGTCTCCCCGGCAATGGCTACTCAGGACGGACGCAGCTCTTCCGTTTCAGTCACCATTCCTGTGGAGTAAGTCATGTCTATCAAGCTGCCGACTCTGGCAACAATTCTGTTTCTGTCCGCCATGCGTGTTGTGCCCGCTCAGGAGTGCAAAGATGGTGTCTGTCGTATTCCCGCTCGCTCCACATTCGGGGCAGCAGAATCAGGCTATCCCGGGTTCGGACCACAGTCGTTCGATTTGAAACCCGCCGTTCCGCATCTCACGGGTGGCCGGGACAGCCACCATGTATGTCGTTGCAAAGACTGCGGCTGCAGTGGCAGGGACTGTACGTGTGGCCCCAACTGTCCGAGTCATTACCAGACTCGCCACGGCCTGCAGTCCGGTTCTGCGTTTCGTTCGCGCACACCTCAGTTTGGTCGATCGGTTGTCTCTGCTCCGCGTCCAGTCAGCTACGAACGGCAGCACCGCCCTGTCACTGTTTCATGGCAGACAGACCTACAGCGAGCCCTCCATCTTGCTGAACGAACCGGGCGGCCTGTTCTTATTCGAATCACGGCTCCGTGGTGTGGGCACTGCGAGCGGATGAAACGTGATACGTTCACAGATCCACGCATCGTCCACGACATCAATACCGGGTTCATTCCGGTCACGATTGACGCCGAAGAACAGGCCGCACTGGTTGAACGGATGGGGGTCAGCACGCTGCCGACCATGCTGGTGATCTCTCCCGAACGCCGCGTGATCGGCCGGAGCACAGGGTATCAGTCCGTGAGTCAGCTGTCGTCGCTTCTGATTCGACACATGCGGCGCGCAGAACTGGAGACTGGAATTCGGGTTGTTGGCGAACCTGCGGGCATCATTCGATAGTGATCTGGTTCACCTCTATCCGGGCGGCATTCGTTTAGCTGGAAGTCGCAGGCGCACGCGGCAAGCGACACAATTCTCACGAATCCCACAACGGACAACCCCGGTGGATTGAACCCGCTGCACAAGTCACGGTGAATGGACAGGGCACGACTTTCCAGGAAGGTAGTGCCCTTGTTTATGCGCCGCACATCCGCTGTGCGAATTCAAACATTCGTTTACCTGTTGATGAGTTCCGAAGCGACTTCTTCCGCCAGCCGAGGGTCGAGCTTCTCCAAAACAGGGAGCAGTCTGGGACTACGATATCGTTTAATGCGAGCCAGTTCAGCGAGAGCCGGAGCGGCGGAGCGTGCGTCCTGTCCAATGTCTCCCAGAGCCTCCAGTGCGATGGCACCGAAGTCCGGATTCTTTGTGGCCAGCTGGGTCAACGCTTCAACATCGCGACTGATCGCTGCTCGTGCAGTCAGTGCATAGTGGCGAATATACTTGTGAGTCTCTTCATTCCTGATCAGACGTTCCACTGCCGGAAGGGAGTCTTTTGCTTCCGGTCCGAGCTTGACGATGGGGTACAGGTATCTCACCTGAGTCGTCCATGATTTGCCTTCGAAGGCTCTCACCTGACGGGCAAGGTACGGAACAGAAGGCTTGCCCAGTGAAACAATGGCTCTCATTCCTGATTTGTTGCCATCCGGAAAACAGTGCGTCTGTTTCCTGACCACCAGGAATAGCTGAGGCAGCTGCTCAACCGTTGGATTGCTGACAAGTTCCTCAATGTCAGTGGGCCTGGGTTCTTCTGCAACGGCGTGAATGCAACAGAGAGCCAAAACTAAAATGCGTTTCATGTCACGGCGCCCAAAGGGGTGAGGGCATGGGAACGACCCCAGTTTAACAAAATCGGACTCAAATCGCTGGATAGATCGTAGAATTCCACTGATCGCTCAGACTCGTCCCGGAATGTGGGTTTGACTATGGGCGGGCGGCATCTCAGCTGTTAACTTTGCTTCTGGCGGGCTGCCCATCTTCCAATCCGTTTTCTGTGTGTCCGGATTTTACAAATGAACCGTTCGCGAGTTGTTATGGGGTTTCTGATTCTCACCTTGCTGGCCTGTTTTTCTATTGAATCAACGGCCCGGACGCAGGACGAAAAGCAGGTGAAGCAGGCTCCCGCGGCCGAGCAGCCCTACGCTGTCCGGATCATGTCCCGTGATCGTGACGGTGACGGCAGATTATCGGGAGCGGAGATTCCACCCGCCTTGAATCGTCAACTGGACAAACTGGATCGCAACAAGGACCGCGCGCTTTCTCCGGAAGAGTTAAAGGGAGTGCTGGCACCAGGGGGCGGCACGACAAACGCTCGCAATCCTGCACAGGGCCAGGCCGAAATGGAGAAACAGATTCTGCAGTTTGCCCTGACATTCGATGCAGACAAAGACGGAGGTCTGAACTCAGCCGAACTCAAAAAATATGCGGCAGCGCTCGCGGCTCGCAGATCGACCGGCCGCAGTCGAGGTGGTCGACGTGGTCAGCGAACGAATGCTCCTGACAGCCAGAAAGCGGGGCCAAGAGGACTGTCAGGCGACGACGATAACGACCCATTTGGCAAGACGCCTAACCAGTTCTGATGGCCGCTAACAAAGAAAAGTCTGAACCACGTCTGTTTGGTTCCACTGACCTCAGTTTTATTGAGAATGACTGCTGGCAACTGCTTGACGCTGCGCCAGAGGATCTGTCTTCCGGTTGGCGACTTCCTGTTCTGGGAACTGCCTCCAGACAGCGAACGATTGTGCTTCGCGACGTCGACCCGAGTGCCAGGCTTCTGATTGCTCACACTGATACCCGTTCAGGAAAAGTGAACCAACTTGTCAGAGAGCCACTGGCTTCACTCCTGTTCTACGATACTTCGATTCGAGTTCAGCTGCAGGTCACGGTTGTCACCGAAGTTCAGACGGAGGGGCCAGTTGCAGATCGTCTCTGGGCAGAGTCTGACGTGTCCAGTCTCCGAGGCTACCTCGCACCTGTTGCACCGGGCACTCGATCTGACGAGCTGACTGTCAATCTTCCGGCTGAGTTCAGAGACGAATTGCCCACCCGTCAGCAACTGGAATCGGGACGCCGGAATTTCTCAGCGTTGATCTTCACCGTAACGTCAATTGAGTGGCTGATCCTGAATCGTTCGGGGAATCTGCGGGCGTTATTCGAGTACGACATCGCCGGTCAGGTTCGCCGATCATGGATGGCTCCATGATCGTGTCGCTGGTCAGGCACTCAGACTGCTTTTGATGGGGCTGATGGGATTCGCTTCTGTCCCATACTTCTGGATTTGCTGTTGACGCACTATTTGCTGACTGTGTTGTTGTGTTAATACAGTGCTGTTCGCCGCCGCGGAGAAACGCAATGCAGATCAGGATTTCACAGGAAGACGGTACGCCGATCTACCAACAGGTTATGCATCAGGTTCGACTGCTGGTGTCGACCGGCCGTCTGGAGCCTGGTGAACAGCTTCCCGCAGTTCGGCGGCTCGCCCGGCAGCTTTTGATTAATCCCAATACCGTCGCTCGTGCCTATCGAGAGCTTGAATCGGGCGGCGTTGTGAAATCGCGGCCTGGAGCAGGCGTCTTTGTTGCCGAGGGAAGTTCTCCTCTTTCTCGCAAAGAGAAGAATCGGCTTGTCAATGAGCGGATTGACGCCCTGTTGATCGAGGCAGATCAACTGAACTTTGATACCGAGACAGTGCTGACGATGGTTAAGCAACGCAGTAACCAGTTTGGGAAGGGAACAAAGAAATGACTGACCCAATCGTTGATGTGAAAGATCTGTGTCGGACGTTCGGGCAGACTGAGGCGTTGCAGAACGTGACTCTGACAGTCAGGCCGGGACAGGTCTACGGGCTTGTCGGGGAAAACGGTGCGGGAAAAACCACGCTGCTGAAGCACCTCCTTGGGCTGCTTAAGCCAACATCCGGAACGGTCCAGGTCTTTGGAATGGACCCGGTCGCAAACCCCGCGCAGGTTCTCAGTCAGATCGGTTTTCTGTCTGAAGACCGAGACCTTCCAATGTGGATGCGGATTGACCAGGTCCTTCATTATTACGGCGGTTTTTTCGCGTCCTGGGATTCTGAGTATGCTCAGGAACTACTGTCAACATTCGATCTAAAGGCTGAGCAGCGGCTGAAGGCCCTGTCACGCGGTCAGCTTGCTCGCGTCGGACTTCTGGTCGCCGTCGCACATCGGCCGAAGCTCCTGTTGCTGGACGAGCCTTCCTCCGGGCTGGATCCTGTTGTGCGTCAGGACATTCTTTCAGCAATTATCCGAACGGTGGCTGACGACGGCCGTACGGTCGTGTTTTCTTCGCACCTGCTCGACGAGATTCAACGGGTCTGCGATCACGTCACCATGATTCACGGCGGACGCGTTCTCTTAAGCGGTCCTCTGGACGAAATTCTCGAACAGCATTCACGAATGACTATTCGTTTGAGTAAGCCGTCAAAATCTACTCCGTCGATACCGGGTGCGATTCGGTGTGAAGGCAGTGGCCGAGAGTGGACTGTTCTGTGCAACGGTGCGTCGACGGAACCGTACCGATGGGTGGAGGCGTCGGGTGCTGAAATTCTTGATACGGGTATGCCATCTCTGGATGAGATCTTTGTTGCTCGCATCAGGCAGGCGGGAGTGCCAGCCGGGGAGGGACAATCATGAATTCTGCAGTGAAGACTCTGTTGCGTACATGGCTTTCGCTGATCGCTCTAAGTGCAGTCAGCATTCAGGTGGCCATGATGTTTGGCCCCTGGGTACTTGTTCATCTTGTTGGCCTGAGCGACGAGGTGTTTCGCAGCCGTGATCTGATGCGAACGTTCTTTGTCAGTTATATCGCGATTTCGTTCTTCGCATTCAATGCTGTCAGCTGGGCACCGCTCTCGAGTCTGCATTCTCACGCTCGTCTCATTCCTCTGGAGACTCGAACACTTGGACTGTTCCTGTTGCTGGTACCAACGGCCATTGCAGCTCTGATGAATGGGGTGACGATCACCACGTACAATGTGCTGTTCAATGGAGACTGGCCGGTTGCTGTGACCTCTGTCTGGTTTGCGGTTACGATACTGGTTGGAGCCTCTGGGCTGGCATGGTTGGGGACAGCTGCAGGTCGATTTGCCATTCTTGCACCAGCCGCATCTTCTGCATGGATCTTCTACATTGTCTGGCAGTTCTATCCGAACGGATTCAGAACTTCTCCTGAATTCTGGACGTCACTGTCGCCGGTTCAGGCTGGATGTATCGGGATCGTTGCAGCAACATCAATGCTGGTGTTCCTGTCATGCTGGGCAAAGTATCGACGCGGCGACTCAGCTGCTGTTTGGCTGGCTCGACTGGGAAACACGGAACCAGGCGAAGAATGGGATTCTCCTCCGGCGGAGCAGAACTTCCTGACGCCTGAGGATTCATTTTGTTCCATGGCGAGAAGACAGGTTCGTGCACTGACGCTGGGTTTGCAGGGAGGGCTTTTGCTGTTTGGAACTGCATTCTGTTACGTGTGCCTGAGAGTCACCAGCAAGCCACTTGATGGCCTGGTCGCAACGACTCCGATGTTCGCAGCGATGGCTGGAATCGGAATCGGAGTTCTCATGGGGATGGAGGTCTGGCTGCATAAGACGGGAGGTCTCAAGACCTACATTGCTACTCTGCCAGTGGAGGATTCAGTTCTCGGTCGTCTGGTGCTGCGATCGTGGGTTCCATTGCTGCTGCTTACATGGGGGGCGTTTCTGATATCTGTGCTGCTGGCGATCGCCCTGCATTCGATTCTTGAGGGGCCTCGCGATTACATCTACCACTACAGCCAGCTGAGGTTGGTCAGGGAACTTGGAGCATGGTCGGGATTGCTCTGGCTGTTCGGGACGCCACTGATCGCATGGACGACGGCGGGGATCCTGGGGGCAATCGGACTTTCAGGTCAACAGCGGCTGTCCCTCTGGTCGATAGTCCTGTTCTTTGCCATGACTACGATTATCATGTGGTGCTGGGTATTTGGCGGTCCGACAGGTTTGAGGATCGGTCAGGGACTTCTGTTTGCGATCACAGTGATTGGCTGTGTGGGACTGACGATCTGGTTGGTCAGCACGGCAGCGGTTCGAGACCTCATCACACGACACCAGGCGATTGGCTGCACGATCACAGGTCTCATTGCCTGTGTGACTGCATGGATGATTATCCCGGGCGGACCCTATTGGCAGGCAGTCGGAGCCGGAACAGTTTCTCTGTTGGTTGCTCCGGTGGCCGCCATGCCTCTGGCACTTGCGGCGAATCGTCACCGTTAAGGTGCTTCGATCATGTCGGGTGTTTGATCACATGGTAACCCTGCGCCTGACGGGGGCCATTGTTGTGATTGGTTATCAGGACTGAATCCGGCACAACATTGTTTAGCATGAGATTCGAAGGGTTCTGGGCCATTATGTTTGTTCGACTGGGCGTTTACCGCCTGCGCATGCCGGTTGAACGACTGATTAATAACACGGAGCGGGAAGCGTGATTCTATTTCTGAAACGGATTCTTCCAGAAGATTGCTGTGCCGTCGGCACTGGCCGAGGCAAGGTGCCCGTCTGTGGAAACACTGAGAGCCGTGACTGCGGCGTCATGGGCTTTGCTCTTTTGGTCAATCAGAAACTGAAACGCCTCATACGCTTCCAGGGCACGTCCGGCCGGGCGTTTTGCGTGCCAGTTCCACAGCAGTACATCGCCATCTGCTCCGCCCGTCGCAATGTGTGATGTTCGCGGCAGGAACGCAACGGCATTAATCCCGCCCGCCTCATGCCCACGAATTCGGCAATGCAGAACCGGTGTCTCCCCCGTGACGTCATAGACCCAGCCAATTGACTCTCCAGATTCCGTCAACTGTCCAACGAGTGCCACGTGTCTGCCATTCGGGCTGACTGAGGCAGCATTCAGTTGTAGTTCGGCATCAGAGTTGACGTTGATCGACAACTCTGGAGCGTCGTCTTTGAGTCCGTAGACCCATGCATTTCCGTCTCTCGAAGTCAGCAGGAGTCGTTCTCCATTGGCTGAGAACGAAGACGCAACAAGGGATTCGCCGGGCATCCTCAGTCGCCTTACAAGGTGAACCGATTGTTCATCATCATTCCACTCCCACAGCAGAGCGCTGCCGTCGTTGCCAGTGCTGACAAAGTGCATCGGTATGTTGGTACCGGCAGGAGCGGAAACGACGCTGAGACTTGTGATCAAACCCTGATGAGGGTTGCTGATTTTTGTGAGCGTGCGACGGAAACCGGGGCTCTGAGGATCTGCATCAAAGATCCTGATGCTTCGGTCACCCGTCAGAAGGAGGTGACTGCCAGCCGCAGCAGAGTAGGCCAGTGCCTTGACGACATAAAGAGGGCGAAAGTCTGCGATGTGAGAATTGTCGCTTAGATTCCAAAGGTGGGCTGCAGTGCCATTGAACGTCGCAATTGTCTGGACGGCGTTACCGTTTTCCCCACGGTGTGTGCCGAAAACTGCATCTGAGATTCCAAGCTGGGGAGCAGCGAGAACCCTGCGGACGCGCCAGGTCTGCGTTTCGAAGAGCTGCAGATGACCGTTCACCACCGCTGCGAATTGTCTGCCATCCGGACTCCAGTCGATGGCGGCCACGACAGCGGCACTGGATCGAGATGATCCTCGCACGACGGCAGGCTGGATTTCGCGAATGCGGGTCTCCAGGTCGATCGCCCATAGCTCCAACTCGTACCCGACGGAGTTCGCTTTCCTGTCGGTTCGCACGCTGATGGTTGCGAATTGCTTTCGATCTGGTGACAGGGTGATTCGTTCAATCGGGACACGTTCATGTTCAAACGAAAAAGCAACTTTCAGTCGGGCAGACTCGTCTGAGGAGTCTTCCCATGTTAGTTTCTGCAGGCGGCCATCCAGTCCTGCAGTCAGCAGAGTTCGGTTGTCAATCCACTGGATGAAGCTGACAAATGTGTTCTTGGCATGGGACTGCCCTTTTGCGATGAGATTGCCGTCCTGATCCCAGATTCCTACGCGCCCGTCCCGGCCGCCGGTGGCAATCAATCCGTCGCTACTGACTGCAATGGAAGACACTTCAGCACGATGAAGTCCGGAGAGTTCTGCGATCGGCGTGGGATCTGAGTCGGCTTTCAGATCAGCGAATCGCCTCACCAGCGCGGACCCGGCCGGCAGAGTCATGGAATCTGCGGCCGACGTCACCAGAAGCTGTCCATCCGGAGAAAGTCCGACAGCGTTGACCAGTCCCAGTCCGGTAATCTGAAGTTCTTCCTTGCCGCGATCGGACTCATCTGGATCAGCATTCCAGAGGCAGAGGTTTCCGTCGTATCCTGTCGTCAGCATGAACCGACCATCGGGGGGTACGAACTGCAGACGTGACACGTTGAAGTCGTGCCCTTCTTCGAAGTCAATTGCTGACCTGCGTTTTGCCTTGACGCCGGCGACTGCTTTTCCGGTCTTTGCTTCCCAGAGGACTGCTGTTCCGTCTGCTGCGCCTGTGACGACGAACTGCCCATCAGGACTAATCTGAAGCGTCGGCAGTGCCCCTCGCTGTCGCTGTTGTTCTGCGTTGAGGATCTGGTAGTCCGGTTCCTCATCTGCGGGATTCGGCAGTGCGGTCAGGAGATACTGATGGCTTTCGGTGACCTGTGATACTGTTTCGTTGGGCGTTCCGTCCCTGGGCTGTTGTTGTGGGAGTGATTTTCCCTGCTGCGGAGCGTGCAGGTCCTCGAGCCCAAATGACCGCTCCAGTGCACGGCGATTCTGATCGTAGTTCTCCGGACGCCAGAACCGACAAAGTCGGTCTGCCCCCGCAGAAATTACGAGGCTGCCGTCGTTTGACAGGAATGATGCAGAGTTAACTCGAGCACCGTGTCCTTCCATACGTTTGACGGCAATCAACTGCGCACCGTCGGTCACTCTCCAGACTCCAACCGAACGGTCGTCGGACGCCGTCACGACGTGTTCAGAATTGGGAGTGAACTGAATATCATTCACGGGCCGCAGATGCATTCTGGGAGCAGACTGCGTCCCACTGTCAACGACGTGTTCAAACGGAAAGCGATCACGGTTTGACAGCGAATCCTCGGTTCTTCTTTGCAGGACAAGCAGACTTCCGTTCCTTGAGTTGCTCAGCACCAGTATCCGTTCATCTGGCGACACCTGAATTTTTCGGGGAGGCTGGCTCTGACCACGCGGAAAACGAAGCTGCCCAAGTCGTTGTGGGCGATCGCGATTGTTTTCTGAGAGTTGATACGCCAAAACATCGCTGGACGTGTCTCCTCGTGATCCGGCATACAGCAGAATGTTCGCTTCGGGCATCAAAGCGAAATCGCGGATTGCCGCACTAATGCGGACACTCCACAGGATTTCGCGAGAAACAAGGTCCCAGCCATAGATCTGGCCAGCTGTATCACCGGAAATGACAACGTCCGACTGCAGGCATATCGCGGTCACGTCTGCGGTGTGATGGTCAACGGCACTGTGTGTGTTCGTGCTGAGGTTCCAGACGTGGAGCGTCCTGCCAGCGGCCGCCAGCAGTGTTTTTTCATCTGACGTGATGTGGACCTGCGAAACGTGTCCCTCGACTTTCAGTTCCCGAAACGGATTCTCCGGAAGCGTCTGTCCAGGCTCAGTTTTCCAGACGGTGATTCGACCTTCGCTGTCACCCCATACAAGAATCCGTCCTGAATCGCTGACGGCTTGACTCTGTATGGGCGAACCGACATTTCGTGTCAGTCTTCGGAGCTGATTCTGACGCGCCTCAAGCTCCTGCATGTACTCATTGCGGTCGTCTTCCGAAAGCAGCTGAAAATCCGGCTCGGTTCTGACTGCATCAAGGAGGGCGTTCACTCGAGTCAATGCAGTGGTGTAGTCCGAGTTGCGGATCAGGCTGGCGATGGCAGCGTTCCGAACGACGTAGTCTCCGCGGACACGTTGTTTCTCCAGGTCTTCGACCAGCTTTTTTGACCGCTCAACTTCTGCCACAGATGCTTTCAGGTCCGTCTCGGACTTCTCAAGGTCAGCGACAGACTTCTTGAGTTCAGCTCGTGAATCTGCAACTTCCTTCTTCGACTGTTTGAGTTCAGTCTTTGACTTCTCCAGGTCCGCCTGAGCCGTCTTGAGCTTCATGCCTTCCTGCAGTAACTCTTTTTCTTTGGCAGTGAGTTCGGCTTCAACTTTCTCCTGGAGTTTCTTCGCGTCGGCCACCTTAACTGCGGCCTCTTTGACTTTCTCCTGAGCTTCCTGTTCCGCATCCATTACGCGGTTTTCAGCGTCGGAAACCTGCTGTTTGGCCATCGCGACTTTCGTCTCTGCGTCACGAGTTGCCTTTTCTGCATCACTCGTCGCCCTGGCGGCGTCGCTCTTTGCAACCTCGGCCTTGCTGACAGCCTCGTCAACCAGTAGTTCGGCATCTTCAATTTTCTGGTTCGTTTCGACCAGCGTGTTGTTGAGCTCACCAATTGTGCCGTTTGCCGCTTCGATTTCCTGGTACTGCTGATACGAGTAGGCTCCAACAATAACAATGACGAGGACTGCAAGGACCGTCGCATACTTGAGTGCATTTCGAACTGTTTTGCTTTGCTTCAGCTTTGAGGAAAGGGAAGTGAATGATTCTCCCTGCTCAAGTGCTGCGATCTGCAGTCCGAGGTCGTAGTCCCCCTTCTCCTGGGCCATCCGCGCGTAGGCGAGTCGTGTTTCCCGCAGAGAGTTCCTTGCGTCAGAGTTCTCCGTCCAGACATTACAGGACTCTTCATAGAGCGCCGCAGCTTTCTGGAACGGCTCATAGCCATTCTGGTCTGAATTCGAGTCGTGAAGCGTCTCGGCAGCCCGATCTGCCAGGCGTCGACTCTCCTCGTGATGTTCATAGTTGCGGATAGCTTCCTGGAACTCAAGTACCGAGCTATACCGCTCCTGCGGATCAGCTGCCATTGCCCGCAGCGCAATGTCAAGCAGCTCCCCGGCAACATCGGTTTCCCGAATTGTGTTCTCCCGGACAACGTTGTCGATAATGACCCAAAGAGCACTGGCTCCGGCATCTGGATCCGGGTCAGGAAATGCGTGTGGAGCGAAGCCTGCAACGACTTCAAACAGGATCGCTCCCAGCAGGTAGATGTCGCTCCATGTTCCAATTGCATCAGCCGGACCTGCCCAGAGCTCCGGTGACATGTAGGCTGGCGTGCCGGCACCAAACGCGGCTGAGGGTGAAGCAAACCTCTGTCTGTCTGACACGCTCGACGGGATGGCAAGTCCCCAGTCCAGGACGAGCACCTCACCGAACTCACCCAGCATGATGTTCTCGGGCTTGAGGTCACGATTAATAACGCCGTTATGGTGGGCGTACGCCATTGCATCACAGATCTTATGCAGAACCTCGAGGTTCTCTTCCTGCGTCATTTCCGTGATCTTTTCATCCCACGGAATGCCGCGCACCCGCTTCATTACGTAGAACGGCGCCGCATCGTCCGTCTCACACAGATCATGAATCGGAATGATGTGTGGGTGAACCAGATTTGCCGTCACGAGTGCTTCTGAGAGGAACATCTCGCGTCGCTGCTTCGCCACCTGACCAAGACGACCCTGAGACTGATATGTCTTTTGTTCTCGAGGTTTCAGGGGTTTCAGCGTCTTAATCGCAATTTCTCGATCCAGCGAAGTCTGCGACGCCACGTAAATGGTGCCCATTCCGCCTTCAGCCAGCTTTTCGACAATCTGGTAGTCAGCTTTGTCATCTGTTGATTCGGACGTGATATGACTGTCGCCACTCACCTGACCACTCCGAATCTTCAATGTTTCATCGAGTCCCGCCCCTGACGTTTTGCTCCATATCTGAGTACTGTTTGGGTAGTTGCTTCCACCTTCCACCACGGCGGTGGATTTCCCGCTGCGTTCGGACTCGTATTGCTCCAGTTCCTCTTCTGACAGGCCGCGCATGCCCACCGTCTTTGAGAAGTCGTGGCCGCCCGCGTCATTCACGATTGTGTCCGAGACCGCTGTGCCGGACTCCTGGAAGTGGCTGTCCATTTCGACGATAAGCGTCTTGTCGATTGGGACACTGGGATCGGCGATCACAGTTTGCTGCTCGACATCTTCCCGGTCCGGGGCAACGGCTGTGCGCTCGAAGATGCTGCCCTCCTCTTCCGGCGGAGGGGCGCCGACCGGAGCGACCACGGTTGCGTCAAACACGCCGGACTGGCCAGCTTGGTCTTCAGGCCCGGAGTCCCCGACAGGGGCCACAACGGTCGACTCAAAGTTGACGTCCTCGTCATTGTCTTCCTGCATCTCAGACGCAACGGCCGTCTGGTCGGGGGGGACACTGCCGTCGCCATCGAGGTTCAGGCCATCCTGTGTCGGAGCAGAGGCCGGGACCCATGTGCGATCAATTTCATTTTCATCGGGCGCATCGTCGTCACTGGACATACCATCGACTGTCGGAGTTTCCGAAGGAACCCATGTCTTTTCGAAATCAGAGTCTCCGCCGCCGTTGGTGTTCTCAGCGTTGGGGTCTTCTTCTCGGGGGTCCTGATTGTCACCTTGCTCTGTCATTGATGTCTTCCGCCTGAAACGTAGAGACACATCGTGTCAGCATGAGAGCCGGCACGATCGTTGATTATTGTCACTATTCTATCAGTCTTTGCTTCTCATTCGTCTGCTGGCACGACTCGCGGGCATCAGAGATGCGCGTTGTGTCTGATGTTTGCGGTGCCATCGACTGGCACGTGAAAATAACAAACCTCCGATTACCATCGCAGCACCCTTTGCAGCTCCGTCATCCTTCGGCCGCTCATCGATCCCGGAGTCCTGCCCATTTTCGTCCTGTTTCCCTTCCGGAGCCTGCTCCGGAGCTTTTTCTGTGGGAGTGCCGTCCGGCTGTTCAGGCTGATCAAATTCCAGTTCCTGAAGCTGATATGGTTCTGCTCCGTCAGGGATCAATTCTGTTGCCGGGCCAGGGCGACCGCCCGTGATTTCAAACTGCACAATTGGGCGTTCAACACGCTGCCCCTCCGTTTCTGTGACTAGCCATACCTCGTAGCCGTCGCCATCTGTCAGTTCCGGATTTTCCTGGACAAACTGTTCGAATGCACTTCGGCTCGAGATAAACGCATTGTCGCTGATACGTGGGATGACTACTTCGGATTCAGCATCGAGTTCAAACCGGCGGCGGATCTCGAGATACACTTCTGTTCCGATGGCCGCATCGGAAGTGGCTCCGGATTCAAATGTCAAATCGTCAGCGACGTCCATGGCAATGGAAGTCTGAGCCGGAGCTTCGACCGGACTGACGATCAGCTCCGGAAGGTCTTCCGTGGTAGACGGAACGAGGCCCGGTGCTGGTCCGGCAATGAACTCCCACTCAGCAAGGCCAACCGGGGCACCCGTTGAGGTGTTCACCAGATTGCCAAACGGCAGATCAGCCGCTGACTGAGTGAATTCACTGAGGGGATTGCTGTCAGTCGATGTCAGCAGAGAGAGGCTGGATGCCGGCAGCGAGACGATACTCCCGGTCGCGTCCGTAACAGATGCAACACTACCCGAAGCTGAAGTGAACGTGAGTGGGGATTCTGTGCTACCGTTGACTGGATCCGCGACTGTGTCTCCCCAAACATTGATGGATGAGTGTTGAGCCACACTGAAGCGAACTCCAAAGATGTTCGGGTTGAACTGGCGTCCGTTTCTGTCGCTGGGGGAAGTCGCAAGGTCCATGAGTTCATACAGGTGCGGGACGAGGTATCGCTCACCACCCGCATCGATATAGAAAACCGTCTTGTCGGCATCCACGGTATTGCTGAACTCAAACGCCGCTCCATTAAAGGTGGCGTCACCTGCCGGACCGGATGTTGTCAGGCCTGTCTGAGAAACTGCCCCCCAGTCGACGACGAGTTCAAGGTTTTCTTCGCCAGCCACACCGAAGTACAGGTCCAGAACTCCAAGAAAACCGTTCCCCGTAGAGGACAGGCTGCTTCGCATACTGGCCGCATCGCTCAGTGTTACAAACGCCGTTTCGGAGCCGGTTGTTGGAGCACTGGTGAACGCTGATGGCCGAGGAGAAAGTTGCTTAGCAACGCCACCGTCGGTACGAAGCTCAATATCGGCTCCAAGGTCAACATTTCCGGTTCCGCTGACGGATCCAGCAATGATTGTGAGCTGGTCACCTGTCACGTCGTCAAAGACTCCGGCCGTTGGATCTTCGTCTGTGGAGATCGAGGTGTTGGTGTTGAGGGTGAAATCACCGTGACGGCTGATCAGCGAAACCGTTTCGTCCGCACTGACCGTCGACGAATTGTGAGCTGCGTTTATGTTCTGTGCGACCGTCAGGTCGGTTTCTGTGGTGATCCCAATGTCGCCTGCGTTAGTGTCAATTCCGGTTGTTGTGGAGAAAGAGACATTGCCGATCGTCTGGCTCGCTACAGCGTCAATCAACAGGTCGGCGGAATCGTAGAATTGGATTTCCCCACCGACTGCAACGTTGGCTGCTGCCATGTTGTTGACGTCGTTGGCGGCATCGCCGAGCAGAATACTGCCGGTTGATCCTTCCTGCCGAATTCCAAGAAGATCGGATGTGATGATCCCGGACGTCGACTGTGTCAGGTTACCGGCCACAATCAGCCTTGCGTTGGCAGTCCCTGCATTAAACTGCTCTGTAATCGTCGTGTTCCCGCCGGCCTGGAACAGGAGATCTGCGTCGGTACTGGCGATGCCCTGTGTCTGTGCGAACGTAACATTGCCGATCGTTTGCGCCGCAGCCGTTCCAACAGCCACACCGTTTGCGTCGACGAAGACGATCTCCTGCCCGCCTGCGGCGTTGAACAGGGCAACTGTGCCTGCGTTATTTGCATCATCGAGGATAATCTGACCGGTGGTCGAGTTCTGCTGACGAACTCCCAGGGTGCCGGTGGTGATGATCCCGGTCGCTGACTGCGCGATGGAACCGCCGGAGACGAGACGAATTGAGTGACCTGCGGCGGAAAGGGGGATCTGCAGGTCAAGAGTGGTTCCTGTCTGTAGAAGAACGTCGCCTCCGGAGTTGTCGGACGCTGTCAGCCCATCAACAGTGGTGATTGTCAGCGCTCCCATGTTCGCAACTGCCACATGTCCACTGGTGCTGTTGTTGAATGCAAGATTGGTGATGGCCGTATCGATGGCGTTTGAAGATCCAATCCCAGCGAAGGCTCGCAGCGCGATATCGCTGGCCGTGATGTCTGTCGCAGCGTCTCCCCCATCCGCAATTCCGCCAGACGCTGACGTAATCTGTACTTCGCCAGTCGTGATCAGTGCACTCAGTGTCACGTCCTGCGTCGCGGTGACGTCAATCAGGCTACCACCATTTGCAGTGACGGTCGTGCCGCCCTGCATACTGACTGCACCTTCATTGTCCGTGCTGCCATTGTCGCCGGTGATGGTGAGCGTACTACCGGATGTTAGTGTGGAATTCGTCTGCAGTTGCACGCTGTCTCCGGCCAGAATATTGAGCGTGGTACCGGCAGAGACGTTCGAAGAATTGCTGATCGTGATGTCTTCCCCGGCGGCCGCGTTTTCCGCGACTGTGAGGCTAACTGCCGTCTGTCCGCTGATTGTGGACGTATCCACGAGAATCCCGTTGTCTCCGTTCACCGCGATTGTGCCAGTCCCCGTTGTGGAGACCGTTGACGTGGCCGTGATCGAAACGCCAGTCTGAGATGTTGAGCTCCCTGTCACTGAAACGTTGCCGCTCCCTGTCGTTGCGACTGAAGACGCCCCCAGAATCGCCACGCCGGACTGAGCCGTAGCGTTCCCCGTCAGTGACACGTTGCCGCTGGTCGAACTGATGGCCGTGCCACCGGTGATGGTGATCCCAGTTGTTGCCGGAGCAGCAGTGCCGTGGAGGGTAATGTCGCTGGAAGTCGTGGTCAGCGTTCCGCCATTCATGTGGATGCCGTCGCTGCCTGTGCCGGCGCGTCCGGTCCCCGTCAGTACGACTGTGCCGCTGCCACTGGCAAGTGTGGCCGCAGTCAGATTCACGCCATGACCCTGTGTGGCTCCACCAATTCCAGTCAGACTCAGGTCTCCTGATTGAGTCTGCACGGTCCCCTGATCGACGGTGATGCCGTCAAATGTTCCTGGGAATGTTCCAACTGTGTTGGCATTCAGGGTCAGACTGCCTGCGTCAGTATCAACGACAGACGAAGAGTTGAGTGTGATCGAACGACCGGCTGAGACCGAAATTAAACCTGCATCTCCGGCGGCCCCTGCATCGTTATTTGAAACAGTGACTCCCGACGACACGCTCAAGTCAGTGTCAGCGGTCAGACCGATGTTCCCGTCGGTGTCCTGTGTTGTATCGCCACCCAAAACCGAAATGTCGGCGGAAACTGTGATACTGCCGTCTGTTCCTGTGTTGTCATCGGCCGTGAGGCTGACGTTACCTCCGTCATTGTTGGTAATGGCCTGTAATACCGTGAATGCCCCCGTGTTGGTGATCGTGATGTTGTCCGTCGTCGACTCCTGAGCGTCTGCTCCGATCCCCGCATTGTCTGAAATCGTGACACCACTGACTGCCGTGTAGCCGGTCGGCGTTACGGTGGTCACATTCAATCCGCCGGAATTTGTCAGACTGATGCTGCCGGAATCAGTCACGGCGGCAAGTGCAAGTTCGCCGATCGCAGGAGCAGTTGCCGTGGTCAGGCTATTGATCCCACTCCCCGCAGAGACCAGCAATTCGCCGGCAATCACATGAGCAGACTGAGTCGTCGTTGTGGCACCCACCTGTCCGGTGCCGTTGTCGTCAGAATCTGCAATCAGGACGACTCGACCTGTCGCTCCGGTGCTGTCACTGTCGGTGTTGATCCCGCTGACCGTAACATCATTGGTCGCCACGAGAGCAATCTGACCATCGACCGAGGAGGCAGATGAGTTCACGCCCATTGTCACATCACCGCTTGCTGATGTCACCGTAATGTTGTTGCCCGTGGTGCCCACGGTCACACTGGTGTTGAGGTTGACTGTTTCCCCGGATGTAACGGATACGGCCCCATCCGCTGCAGTGATTCCGGTGACAGCGATGACGCACGTCCCTGCAGTGACACTGGAGATTGTGAGTCCGTCGGTTTCGTTGAGATCGATATTTCCGGCGGTGGTCGATTCGGCCACGAAGATATTGACGTTGTTGGTGCCCTGGTCGAGGTCGATGTTTCCGGAAGCTCGCACAGACAGACTGTCAGTCGTGATGACACCAGCTGCCGTCTGAGTGACATTGCCTGCAGTTGCTTCGAGTCGCGTGGTTCCTGTCACTGACAGCGCGGCTGTGATGTTCAGGTCACCGGCTGCCACGCAGGTTTCGAAGCCGCCCCCTGTGGTGATTCCGGTCACAGTCGCGGTGAAACAGCCATTCGCGGCGACACTGCCGATGGTGTACCCGTCAGCATCCACGAAGATGACTGATCCGGTGCCTCCGTCGGCGGCAAACGTGTCGACATCGTTGGTGGCAGTCGACAGATTGGTGCCGTTTGCAGCATCGATTCCGAGAGTGGCTGCCGTCACACTTCCGCTGGTCTGATTGACGGCTCCGGTTGTAGATCTCAGTCGCAGCGTGCCTGTTCCAACGGCCACGCTGGCAGCCAGAGTGATTGATGTGGCACACAGGGTCACATCATCGCTGGATGTGGTGATGCCGGTTGTTGCTCCGGCGGTGGCCACATTAAGAGCACTGGTGTCGGCGTAAGCGATTGATCCGGCAGTTTCGGCAGCCAGCGTGTCGATGTCGTTGGTGGTTGTGTTGTCGAGATCAAAGCTGCCTGCAGATCCAGTGCTGAGCAACTGCAGTCCGAACCCGGACAGAGTTCCTGTCCCTGCCTGGATGGCTCCCTGCTGTGCGTTGAGATCCAGGGTGATGAGTCCTGATGTGGATCCGGCGAGGATGGAACCATCAAGAGTCATTAGTCCGTCGGAATCGATATCACCGAGCCCGCTGTCCAGGGTGATGTTCTGGGTTCCAGTCGTGTCCGCCTTCACAGAGGCTGTTGCGTTCACATTGATGCGGTCGCCCGCTTCAAACGTGATATTGCCGCCCGTACTTTCGACAGTGACGGCAGCGTTGACCGTGATGTTGTCGAAGTCGGTCGCGGCAGATTCGATGGCCTGAACGAGAATGTTCCCGGACGCCGTGAGATCGACGGCAAAGGTGACCGGGCTGGTTGCCGACAGTGTGACTCCGCCACCCGTGTTATTTGAAGAAGTGATTCCGTCGACCGAAGCGATCGTCAGTCCGCCGGTGTTGCTGATATTGACGTCACCACTGGTGTTGTTGGTGAATGCCAGATTGCTGATGACCGTGTCAAGAGCATCGTTCGATCCGATACCGGTCGCCGCTCGCAGTGCCAGGTCCTCGGCGGTAATGAGAGTTGCAGAAGTTCCGTCGTCGTTAATTGCGGCGGCTGAGGTGAGTGAAACATCGCCCAGACTTCCGGCCGTGATGGTAACAATATTGATATCACCGGATGTCGTGGTGAGTGAGATGTCGTTTGCATCTGCGTCTGTGGAGGAGATGACAGTTGTGGCGTCAATCGCTCCACCGGCATGTACGGTTACGGAACCATCGGCAGCCGTAATGTTTGTGAGCGTTACGGCATTCGTCTCGTCGAGGTCGATGTTGCCAGCGGCTGATGTGGTGAGGTCGACACTGTTCACAGTGGTGTCGAGTGTCATTCCTCCGACTGCAGTGGCTGTGAGGACGTCTGCGGTGATGACAGTGCCTGCCGAACTATCGTCGTTGATTGCGGCAGCGGCCGACAGACTGACGTCCCCAACTGCTCCAGCGTTGATCGTGTTGACTGTAATGTCGCCGGATGTCGTGGTGAGTGAGATGTCGTTTGCATCGGCGTCTGTGGAGGAGATGACACTTGTGGCGTCAATCGCTCCACCGGCATGTACGGTTACGGAACCATCGGCAGCTGTAATGTTTGTGAGCGTGACGGCATCTGTCTCGTCAACGTCGATATCGCCAGCGGCTGAAGTTGTGAGGTTGACACTGTTGGCAGATGTGTCGACTGTAATCGCACCTGCTGCGTTTCCTGTTAGTACATCTGCACTAATTTGAGTCAATCCACTTCCGTCGTCATTGATCGCGCTTGCAGACGTAAGATTGACATCTCCGGCACTGCCACTGTTGACTGTACCGATGGTGATGGCACCTGAAGTTGTCGTGAGTGAAATATCGTTGGCGTCGTTGTCTGTGAGCGACGCGACGTCGACGGCGTCGAGGTCGCCTGCTGCATAGACAGTGATTGCTCCATTTGCAGTGTCAATGTCCGTCAGGCTCAGTGCACCGTTACCGGCCAGTACAAGGTCGCCAGATGATGTGCTTGAAATGTCGACCAGGCTTCCGGCAGCGAATTCGAGGCTCCCTGCAGTATCCGTGGTCGTGCCTGCAGTTGGAGTTCCTCCGATTTCATCGTGGGCAGTCAGCGTAATGAGCCCGTTTGCTGACAGGTCCGTCGTCAGGTTGTCACCGGCATCGTTAATGCTGCCTGCAGTCGTGACAACTGACAGTGTGCTGCCGGTGGATGCAAGGCTGCCGATTTGCACATCTCCGGCTGCCGTAACGTCTACAGCTCCCGTCGTTGAGACGGAGCTAAGTTCGAGGCCATCGGCGTCGCTGAGGGTCAGGCTGTCTCCGGTCACACTGACTGTGTCAAAGTCGTTTGATGCATCGCTCATAGTGACGGCACCACCATCAGTGATGTTGAGCGTACTGATCTGCAGGTCGTTGGCCGAATCGACGGCAGTCAGCGGACTACCGGAGCCGTCAATTGTCAGGTTGTTCAGACTCGCCACGTCTACGGCTGCCAGAGTGACAATGTTTGTCGCAGAAAGTGTGAGGCCTGTTGGTGCGGCTGCCCAGTTACCGCCGGTAAGTGCGAAGTCAATGCCACCAGGATCGAATGTGGAGTCCGAAATTGTCAGAGTGTCGGGGCCCCGGTGAATGAATCCAGAGTCAGCGTTCCAGCGACAAAGGCTGCTGTCGCATCAAGAAGGTTTCGGTCTTCCAGCCTGACAACGCGCAGGCGAGCAGCGGAACGTCGTGGCACACCACGCCGCCCGAAGATGCGTTTCCGCATTCGGTGCAAAAATGACTTCAGAGACATTATCAGCCTGCTGATCAGAAAGACTCACGCTCCACGCGCGCAGGAGGGCAATCCCGGAGCACGGACATTCAGACCCTACCTTTTGCCGTATCGGCAGACTTTCTCCGGTTTCACAGCCTTCAATTCAGGAAGTAAACGTAATCCACGGACCATTTGCCGGTTGACGCACTGCGCAATTGGAACGGTCTGTATCGATGATACGGCCTCAGCGGATAAATCTGACATTGCCGGTTGTCGAGTTCCCTGGACTGATGTTCCTTCATGCAATCTGGTATTGCACTGAACTACAGCGGATAACGCGCGCAAAAAAACGGCCCACCATCTCTGGAGGGCCGTTCGTTTTTGGTTGCTTTGACTGTTGTTTACGAGCTTGTGGCTGGTGTCATATCGGGTCGTAGCAGGAAAGGAAACACCCGAACAGCTTCGCCTACAGGATGTTCTTTCTTATAAGCAAGTTGAGCCGCTCGGTCGGCAGCGAACTGCAGGCGTGTGAAGTCCAGCCCACAGTAACTGTCTGCGTCCGCTTCAGCGGCAACGTCTGCAAACATCTCACCTGCGGACGCCGCATGACGTCTGACGCCGTGGATACTTCGTTCTCGAACTTTCACGCCGGCAGCAGAAAGTTTGATCAACCCCTTCAGGAATCGCCCGGAAGTGGTGTCAGCTCCGGAGACTCGCCAAAGTCGTTCCCATTCTTCGTGAGCTTCCCAATAGAAGCCGAGATTGAAAAAGTCGATGGCGAGCAGGTAGTTGCGATTCTCCATCCAGTTGTCGGTGCTTAATGCCTTTGGACCCTGGCCCGGGGCATGCTTCCGACCGTAACTGTGACCCTTAGGGTCACGGATGGGATGCGGAAGACCCGAACCCGGATAGAACGCATACTCAGGAAGAGGAATGGACGGAAGCAGGCGAGGACATTCTGCGTCAGCCGTGATCATGTGTGACAAACTCCCAAAATCAGCCTTGGTTCTGGCCGCCTGCAAAGGCAGCATGTTCTGTCTTCATGTCCGAAATTTCCCCCGTCGGGCAGACAGTCGCCGTCGATCAATGCTCTCAGCGTAAGTACGCCAAGGAACTAATCACAGAATGTATGCGTGGGATCGGAGAGCCGGGGCGAGTACTGTTGAGACAGTATCTGGCACTCCGTTTGAAGGTGGGAAACATTGGAAGTGAGACTGCCAGCGGGTGACACCCGCAACACCCCCTAACTTACACGCTTTTGCGCGAACAGCTAGTACTTCTTCTGCGAAATCGGCAGATTCCGACTGTTCCGAACACATCTCGGAGCAACCCGGATCAACGCCAGCTCTTGCCAAATGGTCGTAAATTCAATTTCTTTGCCGCCTTACGTTACCCGCGTTGTTAAAGGCCCGGAACGAGCACGCGTTGGGGCGCTGGCCAGACGTTGCTTGAGGCTAGATGAGCCAGTCATTGGTCAGGATTTCCGCTGATTCGCCCTCGTGCGGCATTCTAGAGACGTGCCGGGGCGGAGATGCTTGAGGACCACAGAAAAAGGGAAGCCCGTCATGGGCTTCCCTTCGGTGATTCTGGCCACGGCAAAAACCGGAGGCCATTCGTTCAGGACTAGTCCTGGTTGCCTGGGGCTTTGCAGTCCGGCTTCATGGTGGTGCAGCCGCCAGAGTTACACCCATCTCCGCAGGGATCACAGGTTGTGCACGGATCGCAGACCGGGACTCGTCGGCAAACGACTCGCGGAACGCATTTGACCGTGCAGACCGGAACGCATCGAGGGATGCATTTGGTCTTGGTCACAAGTTTTGTTTCACATACCTGCTTGCAGGTCGTGTAAGGAACTCGACGTGTGCAGGTTTGCTTTGTCATGGTACAGGTCGTGTACGGAACCCTGCGAGTAACACAGTGAGAGACCATGCGGGTTTTTGTGTATGGGACTCGCTTGCAGATGCATTCATTCACCCACGTGCAGCTGGTGTACGGCACTCGTCGACTACACGTCTGTTTGGTCATGGTGCACGTTGTGTATGGCACCTTCTTTGTGCATGTCTGCTGGACATAGGTGCATGTTGTGTATGGCACCCTTTTTGTGCAGTTGACGGGCACCTGTCGACAGACTGTATAAGGAACCTGCTTTTTACAGATCTGAGGCACCATTCGTGTGCAGCAGATTTCCTTTTTGATCATGCAGGGCACCCATCGCTTGCAGCAGATCTTCTGCGGTGGACCCGGGCAGCAGATGACTTTCGGGCAGCACGGGTCACATGGATCTGGAACGCATTTCTGAACCATTGGTCCCGGAACACATTTGGTGTAGGTCTCCCAGCGTCCACTGCAAACATCGACAGTCTTCTTTTCTGTCACTGACTTGAATGTTGTGTAGCAGCATTCCTTGTAGCACGTCTGCGTTTCAGTCTTGTAGCTGGTGTAGCAAACGTCGCGATAGCACGTCTTATAGACTGGTTTGCAAACGTTGTAGCAGCATGTGCGATAGCAGGTCTTGTAGACTGGCTTGCACACTGTGTAGCAGACATCTCGATAGCAGGTCTTGTAGACCGGTTTTCGAACGTTGCACTGCACGGTCCGATAACATGTTTCTGTGACCGGTCGGCAGACGCGAGTGGTTACGTCGCGATAACACGTTTTATAGACGGGCTTACAGACGGTGTAACACTCGTTTCGGTAGCACGTTTGGTACACGTTGCGCACGCACTGGACCGGAACAGTTTCCGTGCAGTGATCGTAGACAACACGCGTCGATTTGACTGTCTGAGGTTCCCAGACAACTTCACGAACCGTTCTGTAGTTTACACCGCAGCCAACTTTTGCCTGTGAGAAATCACAAGCGCTGCAGGCTTCCGTAGGAACGCTGTTGTATCCAACGCCACCCAGGCCTGCCTCTGTCACGCCACTGCTCAACAGAATCGTGACTGCCGCAGCGGCTCCTACCATGAGCCTATTCATTGCCTTGTCCCTTCACTGATTGTGAAACCAGCAGAATCCACACGGACCTCTGTCAAAGTTCCAATACGCAGAGTCTTCTTCGTCTTCGTCGAATGCGCAGCTTCACTCCCCCAGGGGAACGGCAGCATTTGCGCCATCAGAAACAGGAGCATGCTCCTCTTCCACCAAGTAGTTGGCAGCAACGCTCAAACGAGGCTCACCCTTAGCAACCTTCTGCTTCCAGATGACACCAGCCAGAGCGCCGGTCTCTTTGTTATGAACGTTCTGGGTGCCCCACTGACCACCGAAGAAGTTCAGAACCTTGGTTTTGTAAGCCGTAGGCTTCATACCCAGTGACTCGGTGTTGCGAGCCATAGGACCGGCGATGAAGGTGA
>CAJWGB010000049.1 GCA_913031625.1 uncultured Planctomycetaceae bacterium
TGAGGGTGCTCGCCTTGGGAATGGTGGTCCAGGATATACGGTTCCCGCGGAGTTCAATCCCCACTTGTTGCATTATAAAGGTGCTTTGGCTGCTGCCCGACAAGGGGACCAGGTCAATCCCGAAAAGCGTTCGTCCGGAAGCCAGTTTTACCTCGTCCAAGGCAAGACCTATACCGGCGATCAGCTGGCCAACTTTGAATCACGGATGCAGCGCAATTACCCGGGGTTTGCCTACACTGAGGAGCAAAAAGCTGCTTATGCCGCGGACGGCGGCACGCCGTTTTTGGACATGGAATACACGGTCTTTGGCCAAGTCATCGACCGCCTTGACATCATTGATTCCATCGCTTCGGTGCGCACAGCTCGGGGCGACCGTCCCGTGGAGGACGTCACCATGCGGATGCGTTTGATCGACTGACTGTTTTCGTTCTGCACACTCACTCCCTGCGGTTGCCTAAGGACTGCGTGGCATGGGCTGCAGCCTGTCCGCATGCCAGCCATACTGTTTGACGTAGGCCGTATTCAGCCCCAGACACTGCTTCGAGCCACATACTTCGCGATACTCGCACTGATGAAAACCGTTTCGATTGAACTCGGTCCAGAACCGCGGATCGATTCTTAGTTCAGGCTGATCGTTCCGCAAAGCATCGCCCAGATCACCCATAAGACAGTGGGGGAAGTTTTTGACTTCCACATGCCGCCCGTACTGTCTGGCCAGGCGGATCGCCTGCATCAGATGCGGCTGCACATCAAAGTGCGAGACAAGCAGTTCGGGCTTGCCGTCCTCTTCCATGGGCCAGTAATTCCAGAACTCCATCTGCCGCAGGTTCTGCAGCCCCTTCAGCAGTTCGACGGTTGCAACCAGAGACTGATAGCTAAGTCGCGTGACCACAGTATTTGTCAGCAGACTGACGCCGGGCAGTTGATCGAGATTATGCAGCGCCGCGATGGTCTTCTGGAACGAGCCGGGCACTTCTGTGATGTAATCATGAAGTTCGGCATCACCGGCGGTGACGCTGACGAAGTACTCATTGATGCCGGCAGCGACCAGTTTTTCGCAGTACGCCATGTCGGCCAGACGCATGGCATGGGTCTGGATGCGGACGTTGCGGAATCCAGCCTCGCGAGCTCTCACGGCCAGTTCCGGCAAGTCCTTTCGCAACGTGACCTCGGCACCGGTCAGAATCAGGCCTGTCCACTTTCGGTGCTGGCGATTCTCGGCGAGCAACGCTTCAAATTCGTCGTCATCCGCTGGTGTCAGCCAGTGCATCGAATCCAGAATCATGCAGTGACGGCACTTCAGGTTGCACCGGAAGTGCACCGTCATTTCGACATAGTCTGAATGAGCAAACGGCCCGGACACGTCATTGGCCTGACTTTTTAGTAGGTCAGTTCGACTGATACAGCAGGACCTGTCAGGCTAAGGTTTGAGCCGATTCCGTACACGTCGTCAGACAGGGTATCGTTTAGCCAGAACTGGGTCTCCCAGGCAGCCTTCACAGCGATGCCCACATTGTCAGTCACCTCGCCTCGCCAGGCAACCCCCAGCTGATTCTGATAGATCTGCATGAACTCATCATGAATCTGAGCACGTGGCACATTTACCAGCAGCGACGCATTGTAGATATTGCCCATCAGGAATGATGCTCGAACGTCACCAAACAGCGAGAACCCGGACTCACCCAACTGATGAACCGCGTGAGCAGAAAACACAGGTCCTACACCTTCGAAACGGACAGTGCCGACTCCAGTAGCACCTGCAAGTGATGCAGAATACTCAAGGCTTCCATACTGCAAGCCGCCCGAGAAATCGAACTGCCATCTGGGAATGTTCTTATGGAACACAAATTCGGCGTCAACGGTTTCCAGAGCAATATCCAGCTTGGCTGGCTGAAATGGAGCGACGAAGGGTGAATCGTTATCGAAGACAAAATACCTGGCACGCAGACCGAGAGTCGGTGCAGGCCGATACTCAAGTGCAAACCGCAGAGCAGGATCATAACCGCCATCGATCAAACGGCCACCGGAAGGCGCCAGCCCCCACACTGGCCCAATGCCACTGATTCGAGGACGCAGAAACATGACGTCAAGCTGGCCAAACAGCACGGCGGGTTCCGGACAGCAGACATTGTCGAACAGTCCGGCATAGTCACAGGGAGCAGGGCAACAACTGGACACACAACTGCCACACCCCTGACCTGAGGCCAAATTCCGCAACTGATCCACTTCCATAGTCAGATCAGCGATTCGCTGCTGCAGCTCAACATAGTGTGAATCCGGCTGGGAGTGGCTGACAGTAGTGGCCGGAACTTCAGACGATACATGCTGAACCGAGTAGGAAGCGAACGTGGACGAATCCGGGTCCGGCAGATCGGACACAAGTTCGGCGGGGAGCGTGACTGCGGCGAGCGTCGAGACGCCGCACGTCAGCGCAACAAGCAATCCGGTTCTCACAGTCTTCCCCCTCAGTTCTGCCGTTCTTTCCTGACGGGCCTGCGTTGGTTCAATGAAGCAGAACTACGTAATTGCCCGCGGTATTTTTCTCTATCGATACGATCGGTTACGGCGCATAGTCCCTGCAGACTTCTTGTGAGGAATGTACGTTGCTTCACGGAACGAATGACTGTCTGATGCTGCGTGTGACGGCTAGGCAAGCTGTGCCGAATATCTGGGTCGGGATATCCAGTCCTGGCTGGCGAGTATGCCCACCTCGAACCTGCGGGCTGAATGGAAACCCTCACAGGTCGCCACGAGGCACGAAGTGGGTGAAAACCACACTGTTTCTCCTGCTGCTGACATGGGTTTTGGAGTACACAGACAGCTATCGATGCCGGGAAGAGACTGCACTGAGCAACACCGTCAGATAGGCTTTATCCGGAGGATAAAGGCCTGAAGGATTTGTATGGTTTCTGCATTCAGCTACCTTTCAATCAGGATTAACCAATGGCTGCCAACAGGGAAGTTCATGCTGCACAACAGCAGGCAGACTGTCGATTGAAGTTGAAATTCAGACAGTAACTACCTGGCAGGTCTGCGTCAGGCAACACGCGTGTTTCGACGAGTCATCCAGTCGCCCGCCGCCCTGGACATGACGATCTGCTTCAGTTTATGGCCAGTCAGATTATTGTGAATAATGCACGATTCCTGTCACATCATCTGGAACGAACACGCCGGGACTGCGGAACAGTACACGCGACTGCGTGATCAGCTGGCAGCGAAGGACAACGTGGTTCTTCATGAACCGGCATCGGCCGACAACATCGAACACATCGTGGGTATTGAATTGCTGCGTTACCGACACGAACGAAACGTTGTGCTTCTCGAACGTCTCCATGATCCGGGCGAAGTCCATCAGCGAACGGCTGAGGCGATCGACTTTGTAGACCACGACGCAGTCGATGTGACCCGCTTCGATGTCTGCCATCAGTTGCCGGATCCCCGGGCGATCCATGTTGCCGCCGGAGAACCCGCCGTCGTCGTACTGGTCCGGCAGGCACACCCAGCCTTCGTTCCTCTGACTGGCGACGAATGCCTCGCCGGCCTCCCGCTGGGCGTCGAGCGAATTGAATTCCTGCTCGAGTCCATCTTCTGTGGACTTGCGGCAGTAGATGGCGCACCGGATCTTTGGCGCAGAGTCGTTTGCTCGAATCATTTCTCCTCCGCCAGTTTGAAGAAACGGAATCCATTGCAGTGCGATCCGGTGATGGCCTTCGCGACGGCTGACAGCGTCTTGTACCGCTCACCCCCGTATTCGAACCCATCGCGCTGGACGCGGACGTACAACGTGCGCCCCTTGTACTTCCGCGTAATCGCCGTCCCCGGAGCCGGCAGTCGCGGATCACGCGGGAGCTCGACCTTCTTCGGAGTCCGTGTCTTCTTCGTTCCCCGCTCGCCTTGCGTTCGCGGTGGCGTCGTCCGCACCTCAGCGTCGACGGCAAGTTCTGCGGCTCGGCGGCGAGCCCGTTCGCTCAGGTCGCCTTCGGCCTCGGCCTGAATCCGCCAGGCGATCTTGCGGATCAGATACGCCTTGTGGCGCGAACGGGGTTCTTCCCCGAAGACCTCCGCGTACTGTTCGCGAAGTTCGTCGGTCGTCATCTCCTGCAGCGCAGCGAGATCCTCTTCAACATTCATGGCAGCACATCCCTCTCTGGCTCAAAGCCGTTAACCCTGGAAACGAGACACAGTGAGCCTCGTTTCGCGGAGAGCCTCAAGGCATGTACCGCCGGATTCCGCAGTTTTGTTCGGCTCGGCGGAATCGCTGCGGCGGGCCAGTTTCCGGTAGCGGCGAACCCCTTCCCCAAGAATGGCGGCAAGGTTGCGGACGCGTTGTTCGGGCGAGAGATCGTCAGTCCACGTCGAGGTGTCTGGCATGGTGGCACGGGTACTCACGAGAGACTCAAATGGCGACGGCCACATGCCATCGCGTCTCTCGATACCTATGCCATCGAAGCCTCTGGTGTCCGCAGTTCTGATAACCCGGCAGGATGGGTTTTTCTAACCCTGTTTTGAAAACGCCAAACAACCTGAGCGAGCCGGACCACCACTTAACCCGAACGCGTTGTCTCTGTCCGGAAAGAGAGACTTTGGGGACCGAGCGGCCAATTGGGGTGCAGATTGGTGTTCCCGGGATACCTCTGCGGAGGTTGTGGAGAGATCCCAGCGATGACGCAATGTGTCGCAACACGTTGCGGAGACTCGGGATAAGCCGCCCCGTCTCTCCCTCAGCGCAAAAGAAAACCCCACGGTCGCGAATTTCGCTTCCGTGGGGTTCAAGTGGCGGGGGCCGGATTTGAACCGACGACCTCGAGGTTATGAGCCTCGCGAGCTACCAGGCTGCTCCACCCCGCGACAATGTATTCGGTGCGTCAAAGACGCGAATAGTCGCTGACTTGTCAGGTGTTAAGTCGCACGGGATCGTGAATCACTGGGATTCCCCGGGCGAGGGTGGGGAAGTGTATCGGCAATTCCTTCGTTTTCCAGTCACAATTCCTCGCGAAAACCGGAATTCGCCAGTCAGCCGGAAACGGTCGCAACGACATGGCCGGACAGGCAGTTTGTGGAGCCGGATATCGGATCGAAACTGCATGAGGACTGGCTGATGGGTCTGCCGCGGTAGATCGGGATTTCTGGCGAAGTCCCCTACGGTATTTGGGGGATCGGCTGATCAGGCGGCGCGAGCAGTGCCGGGGTCATCGATAACGTTGCCTTCCGGCTGGGGGACAGCCGAAGCGGCAGGTGGAACCACAATGCCCTCGTCCGTCATCGCCAGCACTTCCTGTCCGAGCTCTGCGTAGTCACGAGCTCCCGGACAGGTGGCGGCATAGTCGAAAATGGCCTGACCAAAACTGGGCGCTTCCGCCAGTTTGATATTTCGACGAATGCGACTTTTGAAGATCTTCGCGCCTGCCCACGGCGTATCCGGGTCGCTCGATGTCAGAAACAGTCGCAGATCTTCAGTCACGTCTGCGGCAAGGCGTGTACCGGACTCATACAGGCACAACGCGACTCCAGTGACTCGCAGATCTCGATTGAGTCTGCGTGTGACCAGTGCGGTTGTTTCGAAGAGTTTGGACAGCCCCTGTAGCGCGAAGAAGTGAGGCTGCAGAGGAATCAGAACTTCGGTGACCCCACACAGCGCATTGATGGTCAGAACCCCCAGCGACGGCGGGCAGTCAATCACCACAAAATCAAATCGATTCTGTTCCTGCCAGTGCTTCATCGCATCACGCAGAATGAACTCCCGGCCGGGAGTTGCAGCAAGCTCAACTTCGACTGCAGCGAGGTCAATATTGGAGGGGATGATGGAGAGGTTTTCGGCAACCAGTTGCCGCGCGTCGTCGACGGTACAGTGTTCTGCAAAAACATCGTAGACCGTGCGCGTACCCGGGGCAGCTTCCACACCAAGGTGGTACGACGCATGTCCCTGAGGGTCCATGTCGATCACACAGACTTTCTTTCCCGCCCGCGCAAGGGCGGCAGAAAGATTGACGCTGGTGGTGGTCTTGCCGACACCACCCTTCTGGTTCATGACTGCTATTGTTCGCATGACTCAATCAAGTGTTCTGAAGGATCCGCGTTGAGAATATTGGTCGCAGCAGTTTATTTGAGCTCCCGGTTCATCGAGAATAGGGGAATACCTGAGAGGTGAGATTTGACAGACGCGCGTAACGGTTGGTACTGACAATCAGGCCGTCGACTCACACCTCACTTTATGTCCCGCAGAATCTGCCGGAGAATCTCTGCTCGATGAATTACGAGATTGACGTCGCGTGTCACTGCGACTGCGATATTGATACCCAGGTCATTCACGACGCCATTGAACACGGGCTGCGAGTGGAGGGGGTGGAGGCTGCCGTCCTCAGCATTTCGATTGTGGACAACCCGACCATCCATCGGCTGAACAGAGAGCATCTTCAGCACGACTACCCCACGGATGTCATTAGCTTTCAGCTCGACTGGAGCAGTGCCGAATCTGTGGAACCACCTGTCCTTCCGGAAGGGCGTGCAGCGGGAGCATCGATCGAAGGGGAAGTTGTTGTCAGTGCACAATATGCAGCTGAAATGGCGCCCCAGTGCGGCTGGAGTTCAGAAAACGAGTTGACACTTTATGCCGTACATGGAATGCTTCACATCTGCGGATATGACGATTTGACGCCGTCCGAAAAGGAAATCATGAGAGCTCGGGAAAAGAGCGTACTTTCCGGCCTTGGCTTAAGCCCCCACTATCCGAATCTGACCAACACGAATGCTGATCAGATCGCGGACGACGACCCTCCTTCGGAGGGCCTGCATTGATGACAGTCCCTGTGCTGCTGATTGTTCTGGGCCTCGTCTCAGCATTCTTTCTGACAGTGATCTGTTTCAGTCTCAGAGACTTCTCCCGCAGCCGCCTTGAAGATATTTGCAAGCAGCAAAAGAACCTGCAGCGATTCGGCTTCATTCTTCGTCAACACGAACAGGCTTTGCTGCTTTCAGAAACAACCCTTCTGCTGCTCGTCATCACACTGACCTGGACGGTTGTTCCCAGCCCGTATTTTCAGATCTTCCTTTATCCGGATACGGTCAGCCTCGTAACGATCACGACATGGCTGTTCAACGCGGTTTCCGGCAGTCTGGTCGTCGGTATGACGTTTGTCTTTCTCCCATGGAGTCTGTCACGAGTCAGCGGAGAAAGATTACTCTATCGGGTCTGCCCGTTAATGGCGTTCGTGAATCGCGTCACCAGTCCTGTATGGAGAGTTATACGCCATCTTGATCGGATCAATCATCGCGTGTTTGGGATTCCGGAACCGGATTCAGATGATGCGGCCAGCCTGCTGACCGAAGAACTACTGTCGGTTGTGGATGAGAGCCAGCGTGAGGGCGTCATTCAATCCAACGCCTCGACCATGATTCACCGCGTCGTCGATCTGCAGACAGAAGATGTCGCAGCGATCATGACTCCGCGGACCGATATGGTCACGATCAGTTCCGACACGCTGATTTCCGAGGCTCTGCACAAAGTATTGGAGATCGGCTTTTCGAGAATTCCCGTCATCCGCAGTGGCGTCGACGACATCGTGGGCATTCTCTACGCACGAGATCTCCTCGCATCACTCAGTGAACCATCAGAAGCGTCCAGACAGATTACGAGCATTGCACGTGAGGTTCTGTACGCTCCTGAAACTCAGGGCATCGGCGACCTGCTGGAAGCAATGAGGCAGAAGAAGGTGCACATGGCGATCGTTGTCGATGAATACAGCGGCGTGTCCGGGCTGGTAACTCTGGAGGACATTCTGGAAGAAATCGTTGGCGAGATCTCTGACGAGTACGACTCTGAAGATCGAGTGCTGCTGAAGAAGCATGAGAACGGGTGCACAGAAGTTGATGCTCGCTATCACCTCGACGACCTCAATCGTGAGTATGGTTACGGGTTTCCGGAGGACGAAGAATTCGACACCATCGGTGGCTTTGTGCTGTATTGCTTCGGAAGGATCCCGGCGGCCGGCGAAGAGTACCGCTGGCAGAATCTGAAACTTACGGTTCTGGAAGCAGATGAACGTCGACTTGTTCGGGTGAGTATCACGCCGCTGATCGAACCCTCAGCGATCTCTCATCCGCGATCCGCCAGTGCATAGACCAGGATTCCGGAGACCGTGGCATTTCACCATGCTTGGTGGATCAAACGCTGACCTGGGCAGGGAGAGGCTGCTGCCGGGCCATAAAAATCAGAGCAGAAAAAGCTCATCGAGAGATTCGCTCTCTCCCAGTGGCCCTGAGCGCGTGCGAGACCTGTAATTCTCATGTTGCCTCAGGGGGCAACGTTGGTTGCGGGACGGCCTTCTGAGGCCGGTCTAATGTTCGAGTTTTCGTCACCTCTTACGATGATATGACGACCTGTTTGCCGCAGGTGTTCCCTGAGGATCCGTGCGACTTCCCGGATCGTCTCCTCATGGCGGTGCACGGCACTGTGGCAGGCTTCGACCACAATTTCGGATTCAACATCCGAGCGTGACGCACTCGTGTACTTCACCACACCATCAGACCAGTCCCCTTTTTTTCGGCCCGTGCAGACACCCACCACATTGTGATGGATCACATCAGGAGGTGTGGACGTATGACGAACCAGAGAAAGGATGGCGGAGTTGCTGCTGAGTGAGTCCAGACTGGTGCGTGGAGCAAACATACGGTCCCACAGGCTTTGGTTATTCTGATGGAAGATCTGCTCGCTGAGTTGTGACGTGACATCAGGCAGGGAGATGATTGAGCCGCTGAGCCATTGAGTAAACTTATTGGCAAAACCACTTCCCGAGAAGGGGCTTGCAATTGTGATAATGCGGTCCACCGAGCGATCCGATTCGAAGAAGAACACGCGGCGGACTTCATCCTGAATCTCCGGCCCTCCTTCGATCTTATCCACGGGAATTTCGCTGAGAGCATTCCAGAGTTTGTCTTCGCTGTTCACAGTCAGCAGGTACGACATCAGGCCGCCCATGCTGTGGCCGACTACAACCATCTGGTCAAGTGTTCGGTTGCGGCCGTAGGGGTCGCATCGTCGACGCACTTCCCTGAGACGTTCTCGCAGATTCGCGGCGGCAGTGGTGAGCGGCTCGCCCGTCGGGTACAGATAGAACCAGAACTGATACTTCTCGCGAAGCTCCGGATCTGCCTGCAGGTCGTTAAACATTTCCATCCATGTGATCGGGCTGGACCACAGGCCATGCACCATCAGTACGGGAATTCGGTCCGGGTCATACGGTGTGACCATGTAGAGTCCCTCGACTCGTCGCGCCTTGTCCGGTCGAAAGAGACCAAGTGTATCCAGGACGCCCTTCTCCGGGTCCGTCAGGAACCATGCGAGTGGAGCGCTGAGGTCAGACTCCAGCATATACAACCGATTGTCGACAGCGATTCCGTCCGACTCGCGTGGGTCAAAAAGCTGGATGCGAATGTCATCTTCAGTGTCAAACCGTGCAACTGCAGTCACCGGCAGACTCAGATCCGTTGCGTAGTACTTTTCAAGGTCAGGCGCTGCGTTGTTTCTCTTACGTTTGACCATCAGGGGAACACCGAGTCCCCGGCGACGGTGATGCTTCCGCAGATTTGTGAGTTCAAAGTCCGATACGAATTCGAATGCCCCCAGCTGATCGGCACTCATCCACTGAGTCTGGAATGGAACTTCGAACTGCAGCGTACGACCACTGAGTGGCATTCGAATGACACGTTTCCCGTTCAGCTCTTTGACCCGGTGCGTCAGCCGCAGAAGCTGTTCGAGAGACGTATTGTAGATCTCCGTCGTCTCGCGATAGCGAGTTTGATCGGCTCCGGTCACTCCCTCGGAGGGCAGAGTCCTGACCGTGAACAGCCAACTATATCGAACAGCATCCAGAAAGAGCTCGGCCGCAAGTTCCGGATCCCGTTTCCGTGAACGTTCGGCCGCCAGGTAGCTGACTTCAGCAGCTGAATGCAGCGATTCTCTATCTCCGTTCTGCCCGCGACCGCGAGCATGCATTAACAGCTGATCGAATTCCTCTTCACCTCGGTAGGACGTCCGACGTAACCACGACTGCGTTCGTTTCGAAGGACTGCGGAGACCGTCCGGGTCCAGAGTAAAGCGGTCCATGATTGGGTTGGAAGGCTTCTCCCTCATTTCCACAAAGCGCGTGAATGAGCAGCCACAGAGTGTGACACTCAGTAGAACGGCAGCGACCGAAATCGGCCCACGTTGGGGCGCAGAGCAGCTCACGGAGAGATGAACAGAGGGGAAGAGAGACGTGAGAGGATGCGTAGGGTCGAGCGCCAGCCAAATCACGTCAATACGAGCTGAAGCGGGAATGGACGGCCGATTTTCACATTTCCGGGGCTGTGAGACAGTTCAGCCTCGGGAATCTCACGAAACCCGGTGATTCGCGTTGAACGGCCCTGCCGATCCTGCCACAATGCCCCGCTTCAAATCGGGGCGGATAGCTCCGACCGGGCCGTTGCCCAAAATCCTCCTTCTTACCACTCTTTCCATTTCTGGCTTCTGGACATGGACCGCGAACGAATCGAACGACAGCTGAAACTGGCTGAACAGAAACTGGCTGACTGGGAAAAGAAGCTGGATGGGGACAACGTGGCCGCTGATGCCCGGGGGAAGAACCCCAAGTGGCGAAGCCTCGACGCTGACCTGCGAGCACTCAAACGTCGTCTTGGTGCAGTGGCCGGAATTGAAGAGCGTGAAGCAGCTGCTGCTGAGCGACGCAATCAGCCTGCCGAAGCCGCGGCTGAAGAGTAACCCTCTGAAACGCTAATTGGCGTTCTGAGTGCATGCGCTGTATCCTGGTAGCATGCTGAATCGAAGAAACCTGCTCAACAATTTCGGAACCGGACTGAGCGGGATTGCGCTGACGTCCCTGCTGAGTACAGACGGCTTGCTGGCGGATGATGCGCCCATTCGCCCCAGGATTGATCCCGGACAACCGTTTGCGGCCCGTGATCCCCACATGCAAGCCCGCGCAAAAAATGTGCTGGTCATATTCTGTTCCGGTGCCTGCAGCCATCTGGACACGTTTGACTACAAGCCGGAACTGATCAAACGCCACGGACAGCCGATGCCCGGGGGTGGTGACCTTGTGACATTCCAGGGCAAACAGGGCAATCTTACGAAGAGTCCATGGGCATTCCGACCACGCGGCGAATGCGGCAAGATGGTCTCAGATCTGGTTCCACAACTGGGGGACCTTGCGGATGACATTTGCTTTCTGCATGGTCTGACGAGCAAGACAAATACTCACGGGCCAGGCGAGAACTTTATGTCCACCGGGTTCACCCTGGATGGATTTCCCAGCATGGGGGCGTGGGTGACCTACGCTCTTGGAAGCGAAAATCGAGACCTGCCGGCCTACGTCGCTATTCCTGATCCTCGTGGGACACCGCAGTCAAGCGTCAACAACTGGGGCCCGGGGTTTCTGCCGGCTGCATTCCAGGGAACGGACTTCAATGCAGCGAAGCCAATCAGAAATCTTGCGCGTCCGAAGTCCATTTCGAAAGAGACAGACCTTGCGACTCGGCAGTTTCTGAACCGACTGAATGAACGCCACCTCAAACGATTTCCGGGAGATACGGAACTGGCTGCTCGTATCTCCAGCTACCAGCTCGCAGCTCGCATGCAGCTGAGTGTTCCCGAGGTGAGTGATCTCAACTCGGAACCCGATCATATTCTGAAGATGTACGGAGCAGATGATTCAGAGAATCAGCTGAAGGCAGCATTCGCGCGAAACTGCATTCTGGCGCGTCGACTGATTGAGAAAGGAGTCCGCTTTGTTCAGCTGTTCAATGGGGCTTATCAGACGGGCGGCGAGGGAGTCAGTAACTGGGACGGCCATAAGGTCCTTCATCAGCAGTACAGCAAGCACGGGCCTGTGCTGGACCAGCCCGCGGCAGCTCTGTTGAAAGATATGAAACAGCGCGGCCTGCTAAAGGACACTCTGATTGTCTGGTGCACCGAGTTTGGACGGATGCCGACGTTTCAGGCCGGAGCCAGTGGAAGAGATCACAATCCATCCGGTTTCACAGCATGGCTCGCAGGTGCAGGAGTAAAAGCTCCGTTTGAATACGGGGCCACCGATGAGTTTGGCTACAAAGCGGTAGAGAATGTCACCACGGTGTACGACTTTCATGCCACTGTCCTGCGACTCCTTGGTTTAAATCACAAGCAGCTCACGTTCTATCACAACGGTCTTGAGCGACGTCTGACAGACGTCCACGGACACGTGATTGAAGACGTGCTCGCCTGAGTCTTTCTGTAGCCGGGGTCTGCGAGCCGGGGGACGAATCGACTCGCTCGCCGCGCGATTCGTCCGGTTGCTTGTGTCAGGTTGAAACCTGACCTATGGCGACGGGGCTTCCGGGTCGACGACTCGGACTACGGGTTCGTCTTCATCTGTGTCTGCCGTCTCGCCAGGGACTCCGAATTCTGCATTTGGAAACTGGGTTCGAAATGTGGTGACAGTGCGATGCTTGAACCATGCCACCAGTTTGGCGCGGAGGAGGCGGCGCACCAGCGGAATCAGCAGTGAAAACCCGACTGTATCTGTCAACAGGCCGGGAGTCATCAGGAATGCTCCGGCGATCAGGATCATCACTCCGTCCATGATTTCCGCGGAAGGTGACTGGCCGCTCGCAAGCTGTGTGTGGACGGCTTTCCACGCTTTCAGTCCCTGCTGTCGTGCCAGTCCGACTCCGACAACTCCGGTGACCAGAACCAGCAGAATGGTCTCGGCAAGCCCCCACGACTGCACCAATTGATGCAGCAGAATGAGTTCCACGAGCGGAACAAAGACAAGCAGCAGGATTCCTCGACCGAGCACGGGGGACCTTTAGCGAGAACAATTGTGCGGCCACCAGTTTGGTGGCTGATGACTATGACGTAATTCGGCGGAGTCGCCAACGCATTATGAACAATCCTGGCCGAATTCAATTCCCGGATTGGTAACAGAATGACGAGGCGGCAGGCAGCGCGCAAAAAAACGGAGCCGGCAGTTGCCGACTCCGTCTGTCAGATTCAGATTGAATCCACCATCAGAAGGTCACGATGGCGTCGATTCCGAATGTCGTCGCGTCCTGAATACCGGCAGCTGGCATGTCCCAGTCATATCGGATTTCCGGACGAATAATGACATTGTCCATTGGCTTCACATTGACGCCCCATGTCATGGCGTACTGTGAATCACCCTGGTTCTTCCACCATTCAGTCCGCCATCCCAGGCCAACCTGATCGTTGAGGCTGTAGATGAGGTACTGGTTGATGCCCACTTGATCATCACCTGTTGCGCTGACGCGAACAAGGTCACTCTGGAAGATGTAGTTCAGGTCATCAGACAGAGCAACATCGAACAGGAGGCTGTGTGAGTAGCCGCTGTTGCCAGCACTTCGAGCACCGAAGTTACCTGCTGTTGAGATGTAAGTGAAGGTAACATCGTCACCCAGTGCCGTGCTGAATCCACCGAGGAAACTGCTTCCGTTCATGTTCTGATCGAAACCGGTGTCCCAGCCAGCTGTCCATCCCGCGTAGATCGTGGTCGAGTCACTGGCCGTGTAGGTCGCCAGAGCACCGGTGTGGGTGAACGGCTCACTGTTGAACATTGTCAAAGCGTGGCTGTAGAAGAAGTTGTCCGGAGCGGTAACGACTTCGTAACCAATCAGTGTGTAGAAGTGTCCGAGTTTCACAGACCAGTCACCAGACGCCAGTTCACCGTAGGCCTGTGGAATGGCCCACCCATAGCCACCGCCTCGTGTGAAATCAGTCCCAAGGTCCCAGTTACCGGCATTGTTTCCGAATGCCTGGGTATCACCGGCGTCAACACCGTACATGATGTCTGCGCGGAAACCCCAGTCGAGTCCGCAACTGCCATCAGCGACCTTCTCGGCGTACAACCACCCCTGATGCAGGTTGAAACGATGCGGATGGTTGTTGAATGAGAGTGCGTCGTTGCGGGCAGCTGCACCAGGTGTAACACCGCTGTGGTACCCCATCTGGACCCAGCCACCGAAAGTGATCTCGCCAGCACCATCGCCACCGCCAATTCCGCAGCCTTCGCCGCACAGATCACCACATCCTCCGTCCGTGCATCCCAGATCACAGCCTTCCGGTGCAGTGCAATCGTCGAATGACGTGAGCGCCAGGCCGCTGGTCAGCTGTGTCCCATTGTTGTTGAACAAAGCATCTGCCTGTGATACCCCCTGAGCATAGAGGGTTGGCCCCATGCAGAGTGCGGTTCCCAGCAGGAAGTGCCTCCATAATCCCTTAATCATCACTAATTCCTTTTCATGATGTCGTAAACACCCGCACCCTCTGGCGAAACATTACTCATCCAGAAGAGTGACTGTTTCTGCAAACCTGCAGTTTTTGCGGCAGTCGTTCGCGGGTTATGTGAAACGTAGAACTAAGACACGGACAGAGTCTGTGCACAGAATCGACTTCGGCGACACCTGGCTGTTTTTTTAGTCCCGTCGAATTGTCCGAGACGATTCTGCCATCACGAATCAGAGGTCTCGAAACAGTCGTCCTAATCGTTACAGTCGGAATGTGGCCATCCACACGACACCCGATTGAGCCTCACCGGCAGAATCTGCCGGAATTGGCTCATGCTCTGGATCGGTGCCGGCACTCCCGCTGGTTTGCTCTTCCGGACCACCTCAGGTGTAATTCACAGCACTGACAGTCATCGTGCAGGACGAGGACGCAGGCTGGAAACTGAACACTGGAAACACGCATGTCTGAGGACAAGAGCGGCGCGAAGCTGGCACTTCATATTCGCATTCTGATAGCCATGCTCGGCGGCACAGTTGCCGGTGTGCTGGTGAATACAGGTGATGTGGCTGTGGACGGAGAGATCAATGCGAGAGTTGTTGAAAGTACAGTCGGTTTTCAGCTCTCTGAACAGATTGCGGGGGCCACAAGTCCTGAAGATCAGATCTACTCAGCCTCCTTCGGTGATCGGGATGCGTTTGTCGCCAGCTTTCCGGATCTGGCTGAGGTCGATGCCACAGACACCATTGAAGTTTCAAATGCCCGGGCACGAATCACCCACGGAATTTCATCTGTCTCCATCACATGGCAGAGAGAGCACAACGGCAATCCGGCTGTCACGACAATCAGCGCGGCGTCGGTCGATAAGCTGCCTCCCTTCTGGAAGAATTTCGTTCAGAAGAATCCACCGGGTGTCAGAGACCACGTCACGACGGCGGCAAAATGCCTTGGAGACCTGTTTTTGCGTCTCTTGAAGATGGTGACAGTCCCGCTGATCTTTACGTCCCTGATCACGGGAGTCACTGGGCTGGGAGCTCACGGCCGTTTTGGTTCGATGTTCGGCCGCACGATCGTCTACTACATGGCAACCAGTCTGCTCGCCATCACTGTTGGGTTGATTCTTGTGAACATCATTCAACCTGGAGCTGGCGCCATCCTGCCAGGAGGAGGCAAGGCGCTGGAGTCTCCGGACCAGGGACTGATTGAGGTGATCTACAATCAGATTCTGAGGCTGATTCCGACAAATCCGTTCTCTGCCATGGCAGGCGGGGAGTTTCTGTCAATTATTTCATTTGCCATCTTTGTCGGCATGTTCATCAATGTTGTCGGCGGTGACCACGGTCGGCGGATGAAGGAGTTCTTTGAATCAGCGTTTGCAGTCATGATGAAGATGACGGGCTGGGTCATCAGTCTCGCGCCCATTGGCGTGGCGGCATTCATGATTTATGCGACTTCAACGCAGGGGCTCGGAGTCTTTCAGACTCTTGCGAAGTACATGCTGACTGTATTTCTGGCATTGGTGATTCATGCCACTGTCATTCTGGCAATTGTCGTTGGGGTCGTCGGCCGCCGGAATCCGCTTGAGTATGCACGTCAAATGAGCCCGGCGCTTCTGACAGCGTTTTCAACAGCGTCTTCCAATGCCACGCTTCCACTGACAATGAGCTGTGTTGAAAAACGCGCAGGAATCTCGAATGAAACCAGTTCTTTTGTATTGCCGCTGGGGGCAACCATCAACATGGATGGAACCGCTCTTTATGAAGTGGTTGCCGTTCTGTTTATTGCTCAGGCGACACCCGGCTTCGACCTCACGGTTGCGCAGCAGATTACAATTGCCTTTACCGCATTGATTGCGAGTGTCGGTGCTGCCGGAATACCGCACGCCGGACTTGTGATGATGGCGATCGTATTGCAGGCGGTGGGGTTGCCGCTGGAAGCCCAGGGGATCATTATTGCCGTCGACCGGATTCTTGATATGTGCCGAACCTCGGTCAACGTGTGGAGTGACAGTTGTGGATGTGCGGTTGTGGGGACTGCCGCCGATGGAACGTCCGTTGCTGACAGTCCAGAGGATCCTGCTACGGAAGACTCCGCTCCCGGAGACTAGTCGATGAAGAAGTATCGAGTTGCCATCATTGGGCATACCGGACGTGGTGATTATGGCCACGGCGTTGATACTGCATTTACAAAAATCCCCAACGTGGAAATTGCCGCTGTCGCCGATCCGGATGAGGCTGGCCGCACGGCCGCACAGAAGCGTACGGGTGCTGTGGCCGCATACGCCGATTATCGCCAGATGCTCAAACACGAGATGCCTGATCTTGTGGCGATCTGTCCGCGTTGGGTCGATCAACATCACGCGATGCTTCTGGCAGCAGCGGAGGTGGGTGCACATGTCTATATGGAGAAACCGTTCTGTCGAGATCTGCTTGAATCAGACGAAGTTGTCCAGGCACTTCAAATGAGGCATCTGAAGCTGGGTATTGCTCATGTTTCTGAATACTCGCCGGTGCTGACGACAGTCCTGAAGCTGCTTGATGACGGAATCATCGGTGACATTCTTGAGCTGCGAGGTCGTGGCAAGGAAGATCGCCGCGGCGGTGGCGAAGATCTGTGGGTTCTTGGTTCTCACGTGTTTGCCCTGATGCGTTCCGTTGGACGCGGTGATCCAACTTCCTGCAGTGCAACCGTGTTTCAAAGCGGCCAGCCGCTGGAGGCGGCCCACATCCGGGAAGGCAACGAAGGAATTGGTCTGCTGGCAGGAGATCGCCTGCATGCTGTTTATCAGTTTCCGGGAAATGTCATCGGACAGTTTGCCTCGGTCAGGAGTCGTGGAGGCAACCCAACACGATTCGGGCTGCAGGTCTACGGTTCGAAAGGCATCATTGAATTACAGAGTGGATATCTGCGGCCTGCGTTTCTGCTTCAGGATCCATCGTGGTCACCCGGACGTTCCGGCCGCACATGGCAGACGATTACCTCGGACGGAATCGACAAACCGGAATCACGCACGGACGGCTCTTATGAGGGCGGTCACATCGCGGCAATCAGTGACCTGATCCACGCGATTGAAACTGAGTCAGAAACAAAGTGCTCGGTGGAAGACTGCAGAGGAGTCGTTCAGATGACAGCAGCCATCTATGAGTCTCAGCGCGTGGGAGGCCCCGTCGCGCTGCCACTGAAGACCCGACGCAATCCACTCACGCTTTACCGGCAGACCGATGTCTCGAGGCAGTAATGAGACATACCGGGCGTCGCAGCGACCAGCAGCGTTCGTTCCCTATCCCGTACCACTGGCGGTGATCGCCCTTGTGTGTATTGGAGTCTTCCTGTTGTTTCGTCCGACCGAAACAACGACTGACGTACCTGCCAGCGTGAAATCGTCGGGTGTGATGTCGGTCAGGGAACTGGACGCATGGCAGCGTTTCTACGAGGCTGGAGGAGACCGTTGGCTGGATGAACGATGCCGCCGATACTTTGCGGATCGTTCAAAGGGCAAGGTACTGCAGCCATTGGAGCCGATTAGATGGCTGGAACTCACGGAACCCAGCCTGCAGATCTGGCCAACACTTCCGGATCTGAGTTCTCTGGAGAATCTGCTCCTGACTGTATCTCAGATTCCGCCACAGGCAGGACGGGCGCTCGGCCAGATGCATTCTTTGAAACGCGTTGACTTTATCCAGTGTGATGGGCTGTTGCCGGAGCATCTTGAGTATGTGGGCCCGCTCAGCCAGCTCGAGTTCCTGAAGGCTGAGTTTGATCTCGCTGCTCTTTCCGCGGATCAGTGTCTGCAGAAGCTGGGGGACCTTTCGACGTCTGAACAGTCCATCGTGGCTGACTGGGCCACAGCAAATCCTGACGACATCAACGCGGTGTATTTCGGAATCCTGATGAATCGCGGACTCAATCATCTCCGGCAGATGACGAATCTCCGAGTCCTCGAACTTGAGGATTCAGCATGTACGTCGCATGGATTTCGTGCGTTGAAATCTCTTAAGGGTATTGAGCACCTGACGATTGATGTCATGGACGACGGTCTCGATGCAGCGCAAGTCATGTCGGGGTGGAAGTCGCTGAAGACTGTGGCTGGGGCCACCCTTAACAATCAGTCACTGGAGTTGTTGAGCGGATGTTCGAAACTGATTTCGCTGAGCGGCGCGGCTGCCGGCGTGACGATACGTTCGGGAGACGCCCTCAACCGAATGCGTTCACTTCAGCGTCTGGAGCTTCGGGGAAGTCAGCTTACATTTCTGAACGTAAGTTCGATTCTGCAGAATCTGAAGTTGCTCCGGCAAGTCGACTTGTCAGATTCACAATTCATCGCCGCTAACGAGGCAGACTTCCTGCGCGGGGGATGGCCTCAGATTCAGTTTCAGCTGGACGGAATTTCGGAAGATTACAATGACCTGAATGCCTCGTTTTCCGGCACCGTGGAAATGATCGATGGCCGGCCAATTCCACCGGACCTGTCGGTGATTTTCCGCACGCAGTCTGCATTGCCAGACGGTGAACCGGAGACGTGGCCTCAGGTCGCTCGAGTCAGCCGGGAGGACGGATCGTTTCATCTGAATGTGCTGCGTGTGGGCCGGGCGAAAGTGATTGTTTATGATCCGGACCGCGCGGAACGATTCGTGAAGGAAGTCTGGATTGAGCCTAACGTGAAACGCAGTTTTGACTGTGATGCAGGGAGCGACCTGGAATGTCGTGTCCTCGATTCAAAGGGAAATCCGATCTCGAATGCGGAGGTGGCCATCAGCAGCCTTACTGCAGGAACGACACAACGATTTCGGCCTTTGAAGGATGGAGTCCTTCAGGGAATGGCGGAGGACACCTACAGGATCAGCGTCAGGGCGGAAGGTTATATTGCACACTCTGAAACCCGGACGGTTACTCTGGAAAAGCCACTGGAATTTCAGCTAATGGAGAAGAAATGAAACGCAGAACCCGACGTTCGGCTTTCCAGACAGGAATCACTGCGTTTGGCCTTTCTTCATGGCTTAGCGCACACGCTGGTGATGAGGCAACGAGTCGTGCTGACTCGGTCATTTTCATCAACCTCGCCGGCGGGCCGTCTCATCTGGACACGCTGGATCGCAAACCCAACGCACCCGCTGAAACAAAGGGGCCATTCCAGTCGATTCAAAGTTCAGTCAGCGGACTTGCCGTCTGCGAACATCTTCCACAGGTGGCAAAGATACTGGACCAGTGCACATTGATTCGAGGAATCAGCCATGCGGCCGGTGCGCACCCGCAGGGGCAGGAGTGGATTTCAACCGGAAATCGTCCCACTCCGGCCGTTCGGTATCCGTCACTGGGGTCAGTGGTTATGAGGGAGTACCCGGGAGAACCTGATCTGCCGGCCAACATCGCCATCCCCAGGACGGAATGGAAACCTGGGTATCTGGGAGACAGTCATGCAGCATTCATGACCAACACTGTTCCGACTCCTGGTAAGCCCTACAAGGTACGCGGGGTGAGTCTTGCGGAAGGCCTGACCTTAACCAAGGTGGAAGAACGCAATCAATTGCTGCGAGATCTGGACACCGCGTTCAGGACTGATCCCGTTGACAGCGACCTGTTGAAAGCTCTTAGCCGGTTTGGTGAGCAGGCACACCGGATGATTACGTCACCACGCGCGCAGAAGGCATTTGATGTTGCTCTGGAGCCTCCGTCGATTCGCAAACGATTTGCTGCAGATGAACTCAACCAAAGCTGTCTGCTGGCCTGTCGGCTGGTTCAGCACGGAAGCCGGTTCGTAACGGTGACCAATCAGGGATGGGACACACACCTTGATAACTTTACGGGCCACAAACGCCTGCTGGGGCCGCTTGATCAGGCCGTCCCCGCGACGCTTGGTTCGCTGTCCGACAAGGGGATCCTTAATCGCACTCTGGTCGTTGTGATGGGGGAGTTTGGGCGGACTCCCAGGATCAATGAGAATACCGGGCGCGACCATTTTCCGCGGGCGAACTGGTGTCTGATGTTCGGTGGTGGAGCGGCCAAAGCCAGTCTGGTCGGCGGTACGACACCGGCCGGCGACGGTCCTGACGACGACACCCGGATTAGTCCCGATGACATTGCCGCCACAATTTACGATGCGCTGGGTATTAGTCCGCTGACCGAATACTTCACGTCGTCCGGCCGTCCGGTCACTCTGGTGGCCGAAGGAAGAGTCCTCACCGAAGTGTTTGGTTAGTCGATGTTCATCAATTCCCCGGGACCCTCCCCCGGATTACGATGCAATCACATCGAGTGCAATCCGGTAAATCTCAGCAGTGTCAATGACAGCATCGTTGCTCTCAAACAGCTGTGAGACCGCCTGGCGGTGGACCTTCATCTTTGTCCCTCCCACTCCAAGCGCGCCATAACAAATAACTCCATCGTGCTCGTTCGCTTTTTCCTGAGCACCAATATCGGCAATGCCGACGGGGGGAACGGCATTCAGGTCAATGGCGACCTGCGTTTCGTCAAGTTTACTGAGTTTGCCGGCCTCCAGAAAACAGACTCCGGCGGCACCTGCAGCGATGATCAGTGACTTACCGTTGCAAAGTGCGGCTGTCTCGTCTGCTGTCGTCGCACCTGCTGCTGTTAGCTGTCCGGTCTCTGTTGTTGCTCGAATGGCTTCGCAGGCTGATTCTGCTCGTTCGATGGACCGGGAGACCAACGTGACACTGGCACCTTCAGATGCAAGGAGCTGAGCCACGCGCTGGCCAACTGGACCTGTTCCTCCGGGAACAATCGCTTCCACGGCACTCAGATCGACGTGCTGCTTTGCAGCGGCAACTGCAGCGGCAGCTGTGGTGTTGCATCCGTTGGAATCCATCATGGCGGAGACTCTCATCGGGCCGAAAAAGTCGTTCTGCACCTGTTTGAGGACTGCTTCACCGGCGGCGACATTGCTACCGCCCACAAAGATGGCTGTATTCTTCAACTGAGCCGGACCACGAGTGAAGATCGCTCCGTGCACGAGCCCGGTGACATTTTCCGGCGTAATGCCGCCGTAACTAAAGAGCTCTTCCACACCCGCGTCGACTGCGACGACGCGGTCGAATGTGCTGGCAAGTGGATCGGTGTCGAACTGGATCAGAATCTTCTTCATCGTTGGCGAGCTTCCCGCGAATCGAAACGGATTCGTCGCAGGTATCCACTCATTTTGACGAAGAGGACCGGCGACGAGTTTGCTGGGCACGACGGTAGTCAGCGAACACATGTTCTGCAAGCAGCGTGGCTTCGGCAGCCAGCTCGTCGATTCGATTCCTGAAGATCGCAAATGCCCCCAGCGATGGCACGGCCACACTCAGGCCAAGCAGCGTCGTGATTAATGCGCGATAAATGCCCGGAGCCAGTTCAGCGACCTGAGGGTTGGCTTTCTGTTCAAACTCCAGAAAGGCCTGAATCATACCCCAGACTGTTCCCATCAGTCCCAGCATCGGAGCAATAGTGCCGATGACGGAAAGGTATTCAATCCGTCGAAACAGTCTGGCAGACTGCTCAACTGCCGTATCTTCCATGGCCTTCTCGACCGCCTGATATCCAACGCCCGTTTCACTCAGACCGGAATGCAAAAGTCGGGACAGAAATCCCGGGTGAGCGTCACACTTCTGGCGTGCCTCTTCCAGTTTCCGTTCACTCAATAATCGGTGTACTTCTTCCGCAAGGCCAGGCGGCATGAGGACTCTGCGGCGAATGTTCATCAGATGGTCGGCAATCAGGGCGACCATGATGACACTCAGCAGCAAAATCAGGTAGCCGACCGCACCACCGGCTCTCAGGAACTCGGCGGGCCCCAGCTGTTTCTTCTGATCCGCGGGTTGGTCCTGCTGTTGATCCTGTTCCGGAGGATCCTGTGGCTGCCAGGCAGTTGCGGTGGACATGAGCGACCAGCACAGCACAAACATGCCCAGGAGTAATCCCAGTCGGATTCTAATGCTGGCTGCAGACACGTCCCTGTCCCTGAATGAAGTCACTCGAGCTGGAAGTATAGAGGGGGCCACGAAATGAGAACAGACGGGTTCGTTCTGCCGATTTCAGCATCGGCCAGCGAGCTGCTCCAGACTCAATTCTGATTAAAACCAGAAAAGTACGTAACGCTGGAACCGGTTCCCCGAGTAATACCTGACACCCATAAGGTGTCGGCAACCAGAGTGGTCGGTGACGGCAGCCCGGAGGAAACTCTGTGCGCAGCTTTATCCACCCTGACGCTGTGAGGTGTGTGCCTGCTGTCCGTCCCGACCTTCCTGGCTAATCCGTTCTCAAGTAACAGGCCCATTTTGATTTGTTAAACAGAGCCTGCGGGAATCGCCTGAGGTCGGCGTCCGTGGGATTAAGACTTCAGCCTCGTTGCCTTAGGCTAATCGCCCAGGGTCGGCTTCCGTGGGATGCGAACTGCGTCCCGGGAGTCGCCACGGAAACACGCACCCCGAACTGGATTAGCAGTTTGCACCGGGCGGGCTTGAACGCGAAGAGCACTCAGAAATAATCATTATGGCCCCCGGATTCAGACGCCACTGACGAAGCGTCTCCGGAAAGATTCGGATCAACGAAATAAGAGAGCATCAGACCACATCAGCGTGCCTGCGTAACTGACGACGCCAATCTGGTCATCCAGGCCGGACAGTTTGACGACATTGACGCCGGACACAGCGGCATCCTTAATCGACTTCAGTGGCTCAATGGAGACGGAAGGAGGCAGAAACGCTTCGCCAATGTCGTAGATACCCAGGTAGTCGGAATCCGACCCACGGACGTTTTCTGTTGGTACGAAGAGATTGCACTCCCTGTCAGGCGATTCACTGGCCGGACAGGGATCGCAGTAACCGCAGTTCATGTACATTCACGGTTGAAACTCCAGACAGTCCGATTCACTTTGGCACGGATGGTTGAAAGTAGATCGGTCTTCTCATTGCCAGGGGAACTGGATTCCCGCTGTGTGCCTCCGGACGCCATGATTTCCGGGATGTCGCATTGGTTTGCCGGGAGTGTTAGACTGTCAGCTTACCTCCCCTATCCAGTGAGACTGATATGTTCACTGCCTCTCCACCTGCCGTCACCAGAGTTCGGTTCGATAAAGATTTCTCGTTGAACGGCATTACGTTTTGTGCGGCGCCTGGAGATGACACGCATGACGTTGTTGTCGGCGGTTCAGACTCGCTTCTGTACCGAGTTGATCTGAATGCAGAGAAGCCTCAGCCTGTTGAGATTCCGAACGGCAAACATGTCAGCTATGTCACCGGTGTTGTTCGTGCGTGCGATACGCTCATTTCCGGCGGTTATGACCGTCATCTTGTGTGGCGAAATATGGAGTCCGGAGAAGAGCAGCATCGTGTAGAGAACGCGCATGCGAAGTGGATCAGAGGAACCGTTTTGAGTCCTGATGGTCAGACACTGGCGACCGTTGGTGACGATATGAAGACTCGGCTCTGGAATGTTGCCGATGCAAAGAAGGTTGCTGAGTATGGGGATTATGAATTAAGGACACCGCACAATTACCCGTCGATGCTCTACGCGGTGGCGTGGTCTCCAGATGGAAAGTGGCTGGCGACCGGCAACAGAACAGGGCATGTACTTATACGTGACGCGGTGACCGGTAAGATTGAGGCTCGTCTGGAAACTCCTGTCATGTATACGTGGGATCCAAAGGCCAGACGTCATTCGATCGGAGGCATTCGGTCTGTCGCGTTTTCTCCGGACGGGACACTGATTGCCGTTGGTGGCATGGGCAAAGTTGGAAACATCGATCACCTTGGTGGCAAGAGCCGTCTTGAAGTCTTTGACTGGCAAAAGAACGAGCGGCGTTTTGAAATTGAAGACAGCAAGTTCAAGGGGCTGGTCGAGGCTCTGCGGTTCGGACCAGACGGTTCATGGCTGGCAGCAGCAGGTGGTGATCACGGAGGCTTTGTCAGTCTCTATGGCATGACTGATGGCAAAGTGATTGCTCAGGAAAAGGCGCCCATGCATGTCCACGACTTCTGGCTGCAGGATGACGGCGCAACAGTGGTTGCAGTTGGTCACGGTAAGGGGGCGATTGCGTCACTGGCTGATCAACCGGAGTCAGCTTGACCCGGGAACCGACCTCTGTGTTGCTCTGTGTCCTCGTCAGTGATCCACTGGTTCAACCCAGCAGGACTCAGAGAATTCCGGCCAGCATTCATTACGGCCAGCGAGAGATGACGGACATCAGGACAGATTCCGAATCCCAGCCAGGCCAATCCTGGTTGCGCCGCGTGTTTATCGCGATTGGCGGAGTTCTGATTCTGCTGACAGGTGCCACCATCATGCTGCTGGTGTCGCTGCTGACTCTTTTTCAAACTCGGCGATTCTGTTGCGAAGTGATCGCTGCCGCGATGGGACGCGCTGCTCTGAAGATCAGTCGAGTGAAGCTCGTGGTTCATGGTTCGCCTCCAGCTGAGGCACGCCAATGGATCTACATTTCCAACCACACGTCGACTCTGGATATGTTTGCAGTCATTGCGCTATCGCTGCCGCGTACGCGTTACTTCCTCAGTGGTTTCCTCCGAAAGATTCTTCCTCTTGGCCTGGTGGGCTACCTGATACGAGTCTTCTGGACGGCTCCCTATTCCTTTCCGGAGAAACGCCGTGCTATCTTCCAGCACGCGGACTCTGTGCTGCGAGCGACAGGGGATTCTGTCTACCTGACACCTGAGGGGAGTCGCATCCTGACCGGCGAGATTGCACACTTCAATCGCGGCGCTTTTCATCTGGCGACGAGTCTTCAGGCGGATATTGTTCCAATGTATGTCCAGACGACTCATCCGAAAGACAGCGGCATGGAACTGGTCTCAGAGCCTGGCGTGGTGCATTTGCATTTTCTTCCGGTGATCAGCACAGCGGGCTGGCAGACGGAGGACATTGATGCGAACCGTGACGCGGTTCATCAACTCTACCAGAAATACCATTCAGTTTACGTCGAACCCGGAGGTGACGTTCTCAAGGTCACTGAGTGAGTCGGGAAAGATTCGGGTTGCCGTTGGATCCGGCGGGCTGATTCGGGTCGTATCCCCGGAGCAAGACCGTTGCTGAGCTTTGTGCAGTTCTGATTCCATTTCAGAAATCCACTGCCGGATTTCACTCGCGTATTCCTGACTGCGTTCTGAACGCACCAGCTCATTGAGAAACTCGGCTGCGCCGTGTTGCCCGAGTTCTGCATCTTCCGCACTCTGGAATCTCTCTGCCGGGTCCGGGTGAACGAGTCGTCTGAGAAGCAGCATCAGGGGTGCACTGTGAGCGAACGTATCCAGCGGCAGCATGGCCGGGAGTTTATGAATAATCTCCTTCTTGGCTTCCAGCAGATCTGCATACTTCAGTCCAGTAAAGGGACGCGAGCCGGACAGCATTTCCAGGAGCATGTAGCCAAGGCTGGCAAGGTCTGAAGCAGGCGTTGCACGTTTGCCTTCGAGGACTTCCGGAGCGGCGTATTCCAGGGTGCATGCTTGCCCTGGAGGAGGCTTCTCCTGCCAGAATGCAGCTCCAACATCAATCAGCTTAACCTGACCTGTGCGCTTGACCATGACGTTCGATGGCTTCAGGTCACAATGAACGATATCGCTGCGATGAAGTGCGGAAACCCCTGAGAGGCATTCGCGCAGGATCGCAACCGCCATCCCTGGTTTCAACCGGCAGTCCACCTCTCCCTGCGTCACAATCGTTTCGTTGAGCTCTTCCCACCGCCCCTGAGTGACCGCTTCATGAACAATCTCCAGGGTGTCCCGTCGCAACAGCGTCAGCAGGTCGAAACCGTCGATCCACTCCATCTCCATGTAGTAGACCCCCTCATTCTCAATGAAGGTGTGCACATCAACGAGGTGGTCATCCTGAATTCGAGCAACCATCGATGCGACTTCTGTCAGCCGCAACATCTCTTCTTCATAGGCAGTCGTGGTGCGAAACTGGCCTGGCGAGAAGAACTTAAGCGCGACGGGCATTGAGAACATCCCGGCTCCACGACGCTCCGTCAGAATCACAGTCCCCTGGCCACCTGTTCCAAGTGACTTCAGGAATGGCCGTTGCGTGGTCCAGCCGATGTTGCCGCGTTTCAGGAAACGTTCAAAGACGTCCAGTCGCTGCTGCAGATCGACAGGGATTTTCGGTTGTTGCGAAGGCTGATTCACGATTGACGACAGACTCAATGCTCAATGGTTCCGGCTCGGCGGACCATGCTGAAGGCGACCGCCTGCAGTCTAACCATCACTGCAAATCAGGCCAGAGGATTCGTCCGGTCATCCGTTGAATCCCCACAACCTCAGTTCCGAAATTCACCGGCTGCCGAATTCCTTCGATTCCGGAATACCCCTGGGGCATCAGGGCGCCCCGACGACCTGCGTTATCGGAAAACTCGTTGTATTCGTCCTGGATTATTACCCGCCCTTGTTGGCAGACCGCACACGCTCAGGATTCACAACCTAGCTTTCCAGTACCTGTCATGGTTCCTTGCTCTCATGCTGGACGCTGCCAGTGTTGGGATTTACTCCGCCTGTATGATGTGTATTCAGGTCATGAATCCGTTCCTGCTGGGACTCAACAGCCTGCTGGTTCCGAAAACAGCGCACGCCTATGCCGAAGAGGGGGTCTCTGGACTGAAGTCAAAGGTACGCTGGACCACGTTTTGTCTGGGAGGAGCTACAGGGGTATTTGCGATTGTCGCCAGCATCTGGGGGCCGTCAGTGCTTGAGTACATTTATCGTGCCCAGGCATTTGAGATTCCAACGCCTGTCGTTGCTGCGCTGACCTTTGGCTTGTTCATCGAAATTTGTGGCACCGGACCCGAGAACGGCCTCTGGGCAATGGAACGCCATGACCTGAATTTCCGCGCTGAAATTATTGCTGCTGTAGTGTCGGTGCTGGGCGCCTGTTACCTCATCTGGTCCTTCGGCCTTGTTGGCGCGGCGCTGTCGTTTCTCGTAGGGAGAACGTTGACGTCAGTGTCGCACTGGATTGCATTCCGTCACGCGATCAAATCTCAAACGGCCTAACCAGCTTCACCCTCCCCTCGGAGGGCCGACCGCAGCTACGGAGAGGGCCGTAGATCAATCGCGCGATATTATACGCACAGTACACGAAGGATTCCCGTCGTCATTCCTCGATGTGCGCACCGCAAGGATTCAGAAGTCCTGCCTCGTCACACGTCTTTGGTGCACCGCAAATAACCATCCGGTGCGACGGTGAACATCAATCGATCTTCTACCTCTTTGTCGATCACAAACCGGTCGTTCTCTTTCAGGAATTCCCAGACGGCTGTCTTGGGGTTGTCGGTCTTATTCCATGGGCGATCATCAAAGAATTCGTTCGGGAGATCTTCAATGGCCGTATCAAGCACGACGAGGAACATACCTTCGTTGACAAGGTCGTGGTAAGCCCGCAGCTCCTCCAGCACGTGTTCGTGCGTATGGTTGGAATCGAGCAGCACCATCACGCGTTCTTTGCCCTCACAGTGGCTCTTTACCTGAGACACAATATCCGCGTCGATGGAGGAGCCTTCAATGAGCCGCAGTCGATTGTACAGCTGATGCTCTTCGAGCGCTTTGCGATTGTGCTCGCGAATGTCGATGTCGACACCAACGACGAATCGGTCGCCTCCCAGCAGCTCCAGGATGGAAGCGTGCAGGATCAGGCTGCCGCCGTGAGCGATTCCGGTTTCGACGACCACATCCGGCTTCGTCTGCCAGATGAGTTCCTGAATCATCATCACATCTTCAGGCAGCTGAATGATGGGACGGTCGAGCCATGTGAAGTTGTAGGTATATCGATAGCGGACAAAGTCACTGCGCAGCTCTGCGATGCGAGCCTTCAGTTCCTCGTCTGCGTGCATCTTTGCGATTGTGTCGCGATCATTGGGAATATTGGTCATTCACCTTTCCTCCGTGCACAGGCGAAAATAACGTTTGTGTCTTCCGGGCGTTCCTTGCCGATCTCGTAACAGGATCGACAGAATTCGTGCCGCCAGTCTTTTGGCTCGGCGCCAACGCGGCCCCAGCCAAATTCATTTCCTTCCCACTTGCCCTCGGCAAGCAGCCAGTCAAGCTGTGGGGACGAGAGCATCTTGTAGAAGACGCCCCCTGTCTGCAGCAGCTCAAGACCAGCCGCCTCAAATTCTGCGGCCAGTGTGTCCAGCGTGTATGAGCGACGGTGGCCGATGACATCGAGGTCAAATGGAGTCAGTTCTTCCATGCTCTCGAGAGTGCCCATCTCGACGGCGATACGACGATTGATCGCGTGAGCATTCGGCACATGCACCATGATCCTGCCCTCCGGCTTCAGAAAAGCGGCGGACTGCTTCAGTACTTCAACCGGATTAATAACGTGCTCCAGCAGGCACACCATTGTGACGGCATCGAATCGCTCTTCTGTTTCCAGTTCTTCGATCAGTGCGTGGTGAAACTCGACGTCAGGAAGCAGGGCTTTTGCCTTTTCCAGGTGCGACGCCGCAGCATCAACTCCGACGACACGATCAAAGTGTGGAGCCAGCATCTTCGTGAGGGTTCCATCGCCGCACGCCAGGTCGAGAAGCGAGCCGCCGGAAGTGTTCTCAATGATCGACTGGGCGATGAATTTTCCGAGGATGACTCCATAGGTCGCGTAATGGGTGCCGCGTTCCCATGCAAAGCCTTCCTGCTTTTCCTTTTCGTCTGTCACCCGTTGTCTCCTGTTTCCATTGAGCTGCGATGTAACTCAATCAGTTGCTTCAGCCCGTCATGCAACGTGACCCTTGCGTGCCAGTCATAGTGATGGCAGGTCTCGGTGACATCCATCTGGATGTTGGGCGTCCATGCTTCGATGGAACGGTAGCTTATTTCAGATTTTGAATCGAGTATTTTGACGATGTTGCGAGCGATCTGTGCTGTCGTGGTCAGAGTGCCACTTCCAATGTTGACGACTCCGTCTATGGGCGAACTGCAGATTCTTGCCAGCAGGTCTGTGAAGTCATCGACGTGCAGCAGATCAAGACCCGGGTCCCCGTTCTGGTAGCGGTGCGTATGGATTGGGTCTGCGCGCAGTGCTTTGGCGATAAAATGATGGATGAATTTCGGTTTGTCGCCTGCACCGTAGACGGGAGACGCCCGCAGCAGTGTTACTCTCAGTCCGCAATGCTGCTGATAGTGGTCGATCAGTGCCTCCGCCAGCAGTTTTGTCTGTCCGTAGGTTCCTCCAGGATTTGGAGGAAGATGTTTGGTCGCGACCAGTCCGTTGGAACGATAGCCACTGAAGACTTCCCATCCGGACGGATAGATCAGCCGCAGGTCATGCGCGACGCAGACTTCGAGCACGTTCTTCAGCATGACCAGTGTGTCTCCCATCGCTCGAGACACGGTAAAGATTCTTGGGTTGGCAAGGTGCAGAATCGAATCAGGACGAGACTGCTGGACGGCGAGGTCCAGTCCAACGGAACCCTCAACCAGATCTATCTGGCTGCGGTCAGGGGCAATGACGTCCTCCCGATTTCCCAGACGCTGCTGAAGTGCTGTGCCGATGAGGCCGGAGGCACCCGTGATCAGAAGTGACGCCTTTTGAACAGGTTTTGCGTCGCCTTCAAGGCCGGCCCGGACGGAACGGACGACTCCGATCTGCATCCGTTGTTCGCCAGTTGCCTCAATGACCTGACTGAGAGCATTGTCAAATGCAAGTCCCTCGTGCCGCGCCAGAACACCGGCCGCGATCACGTTTGACCGAGAGATCCCATAGTCGCAACACACCACGACTGACTGTCCTCGCCCGAGAGCAGCAGCGCCGTCGTTGACTTTGGCCATTGCCAGGTCCGCAGTGTTCCCGGCCTGATCAACCATGTCACGCACGTCCACTATGTGCGCATTTTCAGGGGGCGCAAACTGGCCATAGGGGGCCGTGCCCAGGACGTCTGTGATCCAGCGGATACTCACTCAGAAGCTCCGCTCAGAGGGATCATCGTTTCGTCCAGCGTTCGCAGATAATACCCGGGCTTGATGTTTTTGACCTCAGGCGTTGTTCCGTTGATGAGGTGACGAAGAAAGAGGTCGACTTCATTGATGCCGGCAAGGGCCCGCAGATAGGTCGATGCAGAGAATCGAGGATTGATTTCGAACGGGTAAAGAACTCCGTCTCTGAGTCGGGCCTGGACATTGATGGGGCCTCGACTGTTGATCCCCCTGGCGATTGCTTCTGCCTGTTCACGAAGATCCGGAAAGTCGTCAATCAGGCCCTGACTGTAGCCGGAGGAAATCAATCCGCCTTCGCCTCGGAACTGAACTGAGAGTTTAGTGTGGAAGAGTCGTTTCAGTGCGACCGAAGAAATCACCTGGCCATCGGGCAGGGACAGGACTCCAATTGTGAATTCGCCCTCGTCATGAGGGATGTATTCCTGGACGACGGCTCTTCTGTTGTTTTGCTTCAGGTGCTCGACATA
>CAJWGB010000050.1 GCA_913031625.1 uncultured Planctomycetaceae bacterium
AAATCATTAAAGGAGGGCGCCTTGTACCAGCCATCATTTCCTAAACGGCTCAACTGGCGACAGAGTCTGTTCGTGGTGCTGGCGTTGATGATCGCGCCAGTAACGGCCGGTCCGATGACTCGCAGCCTCGAATTGGTCATGCCACGCATTGGGCAGCAGGGAACGACGGTTGATATCCGCATTCAGGGAGTGGCCCTCAGGAATCCGCGGCAGATCATATTTCACAAACCCGGCATTCGAGCAATCGATATTCGGCCGGCTCCCAGACGCCCTGCACGAATCAATCTCATTCATGGTGCATGGATTGAGGACGAAATCCTGTGCCGCTTTGTGATTGATCCGGACTGTCCACCGGGTGAGCACCTGTTTCGCGTTCGCACGGCAAAGGAACTGAGCAACATTGGGACGTTTCACGTTACCCCGTTCCCGGTTATTGATGAGGAAGAAGCCGGTTCCTACGCGAACGATTCGCTTGAGGATGCTCAGCAGGTTCCGATGAATGTGACCGTTCGGGGCACGATGAGTGAATGGGCCAAAGGCGACCGCGACGTTTATCGGGTCGCCTGTCAGGCGGGGCAGCGTCTGTCGGTGGAAGTGGATTCCACGCGAATTGCGAACAAACATTATGGCGACTCGGAGTTTGATCTGGCGCTTCGTGTCCTGGATGCGGAAGGGCGTGTCCTTGCGGCGAATGATGACAATAGTCACCACCTGCAGGATCCATGGGTGTCATTCAAAGTGCCTTCGGACGGCGACGTCTATATCGAGGTCCTTCGCTCTATCTTTGTGCCAGGCCGCACGAATTATTGTGTCCATATCGGAGACTATCTTCGTCCGAAGGCGATGTATCCGGCGGGAGGAATGGCCGGGACGAAGATTCCTGTGCGTCTTCTCGGAGATCCCTTTGGCACCCTTGAGGAAGCACTGGAACTCGGACAGAGTTTTCTCACTCGGGATCCGATCTGGAGAAGTATGCCTCAGAGTCGCTGGATGCAGCGTTTCGGACGAGGTCCGTCTTCGATTCGTTATCGCATGAGTCCTTATGAGAACACGATGGAATCGGTCTCGAAGGACACGACTCTCGTTGAGCAGCTTCCTGCAGCACTCAACGGAATTATCGATTCGTCGACTGACCGTGATCAGTGGAGGTTCACTGCTCGCAAAGGCGGGCGAATGCGAATTCGGGTCTTTGCTGCTTCACTTGGCTCACCCATTGATGCCGTCATCCGACTGCGTCCCATTGGTGCCGATGGCAGACCAGGTCCCGTGGAACTGGAGCGTGACGATTCCCCGATTCATCACCACGATGTCCATGGTGCAGGATTCCGAGGAGGGGGCGGATTGCAGGAAGCGATCGACCCGTCTGTGATGTGGACTCCTGCTCAGGATGGCGATTATCTGCTTGAGATCGCGGATCTTAGCGGCCACGGCAATCCGTCAGCCGTCTACCGAATCGAGATTGAATATCCTCAAAAGGTGATTCACACGTATCTTCGCAGCCGGACCAATGACTGGACCGAATCCATGCGCGTCTCCGGCATGATTGTTCCGCGTGGGAATCGCTGGACGGTCAACGTGAGTCTGACACCTGGACAGGCGGACTGGCCAGTTGGAAAATTTGACCTGATCGCCCACGGGTTACCGAAAGGATTGCGGATGCTGCCAACACGGATTCGTCCCGGCAGAAATGAGTGGCCTGTTCAGTTTGAGGCGGACGCAGATGCGACTCCCACGGCGTCCGTCATCACTTTTGAAGCACGGCCGACCGATCCTGACGAGAAGATTGCTACCTTTTGCCAGCAGAATGTTCCGTTCATCAATCACTCCGGCGGTAATGCGTGGCGGACGGTGCGCACTGACAGATATGTCGTAGCAATTACGGACCCGTCTCCGTTCTCCATTGAGATTAAACAGCCACAGGCTCCTCTTGTGCACGGTGGAGAACTCGCGATTCCCGTGCGCGTTATTCGTCACGGCGACTTTAATGACCCGGTGGAAATTCGGTGTGGCTTTATCGACGGCTCAATTTCGATTCCGCCGCCGGTTGTGGTTCCACCGGATCAGGATTCCTGTGTGCTGCGAATCGGAGCCAGCAGGAGTGCACCGGAACGTGAGATGCCGCTGGTTGTGCTGGGTGACACCGGTCGAGAGGACATTCAGGGCTACCTGGGAGTCGGGCATGTTCGAGTTTCCTCACGCATCGTAAACGTCAAAGTTGCGCGCCCGTTCGTGGAACTGGCGGCAGCGCCGGAGAGTATTCGTCGTGGCGAGGAGAAACGATTTGTGTGGACTGTCAAACAACGGGACAGGTACGAAGCGAAGGCGACAGTTCGGCTGCTTGGGCTTCCTCGGGGAGTCAGCGTGATTGAACCGTTTCCCACGATTTCGTCGGACGACAGAGAAGCCGTCTTTCTGCTGAAGGCAACGAACGAAGCATTACTTGGTCAGGCAAAGAACCTGAGTTGTGAAGTCACTGTTCCGTTTGGAGACCAGCCTGTGGTGCTGCGGACCGGTCAGGGCACGCTGCGCATCGATCCAGCGGCCGTTACGGAGAACTAGAATGCAGAGAATGCTACAACGCGTAAGAATCTGCGTTTTGATTGTGACGGCCTGTGTTTCCGGACGATGGACTTCAGCAGCTGCCGAAGTGAGTTTCAGACGCGATGTTATGCCCGTGCTGTTTCGCGCCGGGTGTAATTCGGGAACGTGTCATGGCTCAGCTCGAGGACAGGACGGATTTCACCTGTCTCTGTTCGGCTACGATCCCGCCGGTGACTATTTTCGGATCAGTCAGGAGATGATTGGCCGTCGGGTTAATGTTGCAAAGCCGGAGCAAAGCCTGCTGCTGAAGAAGGCAACAGGCTCTGTCCCACACACCGGCGGTCGACGGTTTAATGAGGATTCACAGTATTACAGGACACTTCTGAAGTGGATTGAGGCCGGAGCGCTGGATGACAGAAACGATGTTCCGGACACAGTTGGTATCGAGTTGTCCCGGGAAGCCATTCTGTTTGACGATACCAAAGCGGCGGCTCAGCTCCGGGTGACTGAGATCTCAAGTGATGGCTCGCGTCGTGATGTTACGTCTCTGGCACGATTTCACAGCAATAACGGAAGTGTGGCCACCATTGACTCGGCTGGTCGTGTCTCCGCCGCAGGTGCTGGAGACACGAACGTCTTTGCACGATTCAGTCGATTCACTCTGGGAGCGGAAGTGATCGTGCTGCCTTCGAAGAAAGGCTTTACATGGCCGAATCCACCGGTCGTCAACTATATTGATGAAGCTGTTTTTGACCGACTCAGAAACCTCAGAATTGCGCCCTCGGATCTGTGTGATGATGAGACCTTTCTGCGACGGGTCACTCTGGATCTGACTGGACGTCCTCCAACGCCAGCCGAGTATGCTTCATTCATGTCGGATGACACGGCAGACAAACGTGTCCGAAAGATCGATCAACTGGTTGAGAGTGATGAGTTTGCCAATCTGTGGACGTCGCTGTGGGCTGAACAGCTGAGGATCAAGGGAGGTAACTACGCGCCTGTTGGCACTCACATTAAAGCTGCCGATTCGTTCTATTCGTGGATCCGCTCGCAGTTACGCAACGACCGCCCGTTGAATGAGTTTGTCTCTGACATGGTGACGGCCTCAGGCAGTAACCTGATCAACGGTCCATCAAACCTCTACACCATGATGGTGCACGCACCTCGGTTCCAGCCCAAACCGTTCGCGGCAGATTTCTCGCAGGTATTCCTTGGTGTGCAGATTCAGTGTGCTGAGTGTCACAATCATCCGTTCGATCGCTGGACCATGAACGACTACTACGGGTTCGTCAGCTTCTTTACGGGTATGAAACGAAAACCGGGTGTCGAACCGCGTGAGCAGCGGATCTACTGCGATGCGTCTGCACCGCCAGCCAGACACCTGCTCGACCAGCGGCCGATGCCGGCGAAGATTCTGGGAGAAGTCGAACCTGTTTCCCACAATGGGGACCCTCGCCCTGCTCTGGCGGCATGGCTGACATCGCCCGACAACGAAATGTTCAGCCGCAATCTGGCCAATCGAATCTGGTCGCATTTCCTTGGTCGCGGAGTCATCGAACCGGTGGACGATGTCCGCGTCAGTAATCCGCCGAGCAACCCCCGACTCCTGAGTGCTCTGTCGGAACATCTGGTGGCCGACAACTTCAGCCTGCGGGAACTGGCTCGGGATATCTGTCGTTCACGGGTGTATCAGCTGAGCAGTCAGCCCAACGATTCAAATCGACTCGACACCCGCCAGTTCTCACACGCTCGACTGCGACGTCTTCGGGCCGACGTACTCATGGATTCGGTCGTGGCTGCGACTGGTGTTACGCGACGGTTCAACGGATTCCCGGAAGGGACTCGGGCTGTAGATGTGTATCCGAGAGTCGCCGGAGACACTTCAAGGCCACAATTCGGCGACCAGTTCTTCGAAACGTTTGGACGGTCTGGCAGAGCATCCGTCTGCGCCTGTGAAACGAAGAAGGAGCCAACTCTGTCACAGGCAATGCACCTCTCTGTCGGGAACACGATTGATCCACGGCTGACCGGAAGCCGGATCAAAGACCTGATGGCGGCCGAGGATTCACCGGCAAAGGTCATTCAGGGGTTGTTTGTGGTGACTTTGTGTCGCCAGCCAACAGCGGACGAGAGTCGTGCGCTGGTGGCACTGGTGCAGGGTGACGATGACGCTTTGAGTGCTTATCAGGACATCTTCTGGGCGCTGCTGAATTCGACTGAGTTTGCTTTCAACCGTTAGGTGCGGCGAGCAGGCTACAGCTTCAGGTGACATCGGATCTCTGTGAATCTCTGTGCTCTCCGTGGTAAAGCTCCCCCGTTCTGGCAAGTCGCCACCGCGGTTTGTTAAAACCGCAGCATGCCTGTTTCCGTTGAAGATACGATTGCCGCTGTCGCGTCACCGCCTGGTGCTGCCGAGCGTGGGATCGTGCGCATCAGTGGCCCGGGGATTCGCAGAGTGCTTTCGCCTCTTTTTGAGTCAGGGAGTGACTGGCAGACAGCCCGACTCCCGCAGCGGCACGCCGGCCAGATGAATCTTCCTGCTTTGTCGATTCCACTGGATGTGAATCTGCTCTTCTGGCCTGGCTCGCGAAGCTACACCGGGCAGCCAATGGCAGAAGTCCACATGATCGGCTCGCCGCCTCTCCTTGATGCGGTCCTCGAAGGCGTGCTCGGGAGTGGAGCTCGCCATGCAGAACGTGGTGAATTCACGATGCGAGCATTTCTTGCCGGCCGGATTGACCTTGTCCAGGCCGAAGGTGTCCTGGGAGTGATTGACGCAGCGGACCACACCGAGCTGGCAGGAGCGCTGACTCAGCTGGGGGGGGGAATCACGTCATCTCTGGCGTCTGTTCGCAATGAGATCCTTGCGCTGCTGGGAGACCTCGAGGCGGGGCTGGACTTCGTCGAGGAGGATATCGAGTTCATTTCACAGAAACAGATCTGTGCTCGTTTGTTGGATGCTGAGACTCAGTTGGAACGACTCCTTGCAGAGTCACATTCACGCCTGCCATCGGGTTATCGTCCGCGGGTTGTGCTCGCAGGGCTTCCGAATGCCGGCAAGAGCACACTCTTTAATCTTCTCGTTCGCGACGAAAAGGCAATCGTGTCTCCAATTGCCGGAACAACGCGGGATTATCTGAGTGCTCAGGTTTCGTTTGGCGGTCGAGATGCGGAGCTCATCGATACTGCCGGACATGAGCAGACGGCTGATCTCATTATGCAGCAGGCGCAGGAATTGCGCTCCCAGCAGCTGCAGGCGGGTGATTTGATTGTGTGGTGTTCAGCCGCAGATGAACCATGCGAGCCGAATCTGCCCGACAGCCGCCTCGAGGTATTGGTCGTGACCACACGCGGGGATCTGGCAGAGAATGTCTCCGGAGTTGATCTCGTTGTCAGCAGTCAGGATCGTGAGTCGATTCACGAACTGGAATCAGCCATCGCAACTCACCTACAGCAGATGGCAGGCGGTCGGTCTGAGCTCGTCGCATCGACTGCTGCACGCTGCCGAGACAGTTTGCAGTCTTCAATGACTGCCATTCAATCAGCACGTGCATCGGCTGAATCGGGGCTCGGTGATGAAATCACAGCCATGGAGCTGCGTTCAGCACTGCACGGAATCGCTGCAATTCTTGGTGAGGTCTACACGGACGATATCCTCGACCATATTTTCAGCAACTTCTGTATTGGGAAGTAGACGCGTTTATTGGATTCGGGGCCGTATCCTTTGCTGACGCTTCCGGTTTCCACCTGTAGCCGGGCTCAGGGAGCTCGAACCGAAACTGGATGGGCTGTTGGATTCTCGGGGCGTTACCACTTGCTCGCCAGAAAATTGCATTCATCGTTGTGACCTGTTGCCACAATCAGCATTGCTACATGAAGTACATGTTAGCCGAAGGCCGTGAGGCCTCGGGGGGCAACGAGCTGCCGGACAGTGCGTTTCGCCCGGACGTGTCCGCGTCTCGGCTAACAATAAACAGTGTTCCCAAACGACTTGTGTCGACGGTTGCAGTTTCTGTCGCGCTGCGGGCTTGAATAGCGCTACGGTCTCGAGAACCCCAGGCTAACGCCCGGCCTGCCTGTAGCGATAGTTCCACTCTTCGTGCTGGCCGAGATTTCCGAACGTTCGGCCAAATTCTTCCTTCATCCGCTTTACTTCGGACACGGGAAAGTTGTTGGACCTCAGGTAGAGCTTGAGTGACTTCCTGTAATGTGGCGACTTCGCGATCGCACGAGCACCAGCCGGTGTTAGCTGGTTAGCGGTCAGTGTGAGTTTTCTCAAACTACCAAGCAGGGGACTTTGCGCCAGGGCTCGGGCTCCCGCATCACCAATCAGGTTACCCCCCAGGTCAAGGACCTCGAGCTCGGGATATCCTTCAATGATCTGCATCAAAATACGGTCATTGATTCCGTGCCCCAGCGACAGTTCTCGCAGTTCAGGCAGTGGGGCGTCCACAAGAAATGCTCCGTCGTGAAATCCGGGGCCGCCATAGTGTGTGCGTAGAGTCAATGATCGGAGTTTGCGACAGTACGGTCCGCTCTGCAGTGCAACGAGCCCGGTGTTTGACCATGTCCCGGTCACAATCAGCTTCTCAAGATGCTCTGTGTTCGGTGACTCAGCAAGCATCTGAAGTGACTCGTTCGTTTGATCGCCTGTCAGCAGCAATGATCTGAGTTGAGTGACAAACGTCGATTCACAGAGAGCCGCGCAGGCTCCGGATCCAATCCGATAGGACTTGAGAGCCATGTGTTGCAGGCTACTCAGGGCCGGTGAAGCGGCCAGCTCTGAGACAACACCCGATGTCATGTCCACCGCATCAAGGCTGAGGGTCCTGAGGTTCTGCAGGGACGCGGTTCGAACCAGACGAATCAACTCGTTATCGGTGGCCTCGTTGTTCTTGACTGAGAGTCCCTGAAGTTGACTGAGCCATCTTGATTCTCGGACCTGGTCGAACTTTCTGGACTTACTTTTGAGATGCAGGTCGCGCACAGGAGCACCTTCGAAGAGTTCATCCTGCAGCTTCACAAATCTGGCGACCGTGAGTTCGACGGAGTCAACGAAACCTCCGTGCGTCCCAAGGACTTTGGCGACTGCTGGTGCTCGTCCGAATCCACCATGGGCCTCCAGCAGTTTGATTTCGCGACGCCGCAGCTTTTGCCATTTGGGATCATGTGAATCCAGCTCCTTCATTTCGAATTGAAGCCTGATCATCTCCGCACGCGGGTCTCCCTGCTCTTCAAGATAGTCGGCGAAGATCAGTCGCAGCGAATCGTCGAGTGGGTTTGCAATGATCTCGTCAATAAACGACTCAGTATTCATGCCCTGGTCTGGCTCCTGTTGCGTGGGGCACAATGTTTGTCCATTCCGCTGGCACTGGCCAGCCGGGTTTTGCTGACGAAACATGGACCGTGGGATTATTCTCTCTGACGGGGACGGGAGCGTCGATGAGCCGAATTGCCTTGCCGGATTCCTCTTCCTCCACATGCAGGTGGGCGCAGCCAGACAATCCGCCGGTGATGGTCCAGTTTATGGTGTGGAGTCCTTCGGAAAGCATCATTGGAACGACCGCATGTGATGGCTTTCGTTTACAACAGGAGTCGACACACATCGGGGGAAGATCAATTATGGCGATCAGCAGGTGACTGGCCACTGCCAACCATGCCTGTTTTGGCTGTCCTGACACATCTGTCACGCCATGGACGGACTCTGGTCCCTCCAGATTCATACGTATGTGTGCTACAACCGACGTCTGCCAACATTCACACTGATTGAGGACTCATGAAACAGATCAGAATTGCTATCTGCGGGACCGGGTTTGCCGGTGACTACACGCTTCGTTCGTACTCAATGATGCCTCATCAAAATGGGGTTGAGCTGGAGATCGCCGGGGTTGTTTCGGGGCGTCAGGAGAATGCTCAGCGATTCGCCGACCAACACGGGGTCACGAATGCGTACTCCTCGCACGAAGAAATGCTCGCCGAAGCAAAGCCGCATATTGACAATATCTGTTGCGCGAATTTTGCTCACGGCCCTTACACGATGGAAGCTGCCCGCGCCGGAGTGCCCGTTATCGTACTTGAGAAACCGCCCGTCATCTGGCCTGGGTTTCCGGACGGACGAACGGCCTCTGCGGAGACGAGAAAGCGTGAGTCCATGGCGTACCTCGCCGAAGTCCTGGACGTCGTTCGCGACAGCGGCTCCAGACTCCTGTACGCCGAGGACTTTGTTTATCTTGATGGTATCAAGGGGATCGTTGAACTCCTTCGCGAGGCGGCTCAACAGGATAAGGGACGTGTTCTGTATCAGCGTGGCGTATGTGCTCATCAGGGCTCCCATGCACCGGCTTACGATACCCCGTCCCTCTCCGGGGGAGGCGCGTTGTTTAACAAAGCCTGTCATCCGCTGGGACCCGCCCTGTACCTCAAACAGGTGGAAGGCCTGTTGCTGCGAGGGTGTCCGATTCGACCGGTGCGTGTTTCCGCTGCCGCACTTCAGGTCTTGAAGCATCAGCCGGAAGGAGCCGGAGATCATTTTCGCGTCATGCAGAACGTGGATGACTTCGGACGAATCACGGTCGTGTTTGAAGATCAGACAATTGCCGAAGTGATCGGGCATGACCTGAGTATTAGTGGGATCCGGAATGAATTCTCTGCAATCACTGACTTTGCGCAGTACGACATTCGAGTGAACCCCAACAATGAGAACGAGTTGTTTTTGCCGGAAGCTGCAGCAGCCGGAGACGTGCTGCTCCGTGAGAAACTGCCCACAGCGCAGGGGACCAGTTTTCCACGACCCAACCAGTTTTATTCACACGGTTACGTTTCAGAAATGTGTGACGCTGTTCAGTGTGCTCTGGATGAAAGCCGTGTGCCGCAATCGGGGCCGCTGATGGCATGGGACACCATGGCTGTGTTGATGGCAGCCTACGAGAGCAGCGATGCGGGGAGTCAGTTTGTGGATGTCTCAGAGTACACGACAGAAGGACGTCAGTTTGAGGCCCGGGAACTCCCGTCGCCGGAAGAACTCGGGACTGTGTTCCAACGTCAGTAGGCCACGGCAAATGAAGCGAGTGTCGTGGCTGTTGATGTTAACGACCTTCACGTGCGCCTACGGCTTGCGGTTAAACGAATGTGTTGGGACTGATACAGCACGAGAGGCACCTGCATCAGCAGGTGCCTCTCGTGATTCACATCTCTGAGACAAGTTCAGGCGGATCGCATTTCCTTGTAGACCATCATCAACTCATAGAGGTCTGCAGGCAGTTTGACTTTTTCATCACTAAAGTCCCGCAGCCATGTTCGATCACAGAGCTCAGCGTCAGAGAGTATTCGAGCAAGTTCATCCAGCCTGATCGAAACCTCCGGTGCGAGATCCGGTTCGCTCTGTTCATCCTCCCCGATGAACAGACGCAGTCGCTGTCGCATTCGTTATCCCTTCTCCGATTTTGCCAGTCGCGACGAGGTCGTCTCTGACGCCCCCAGTCTGTGGCCGTTGCCGGCCAATCTCCTCCGTGCAGGTTCTATCGGATGGTCCTCGCAGACGGCTTAACAGATTTTCACACGTTAAAGTCTGCGGAATCAGTAAATCTTAACATGAGTATGAGTGACGACTTCATGTACGGATCACAGCATTGGCACGTGAGAAAGGGTGAAAACAGGCACATTCTGCGTTCCGAGGCGGCAGTCGCATGCAAGGGATATCATGATCACATTGCCTCGACACGGATAAGATGAACCAGTCCAACCGGATTTGGTGGTGCACTAGGTGAAACGATAATTTTGCTGGGTGACTCTGCCGATTAAGTGAAGAAGAACAGCTCCATATGGAGATCTTGTGCGCAGATTCTGCCACTTTACTTTCTCGGAATGACGCATGTCTCACATGATTGCCAAGAGCCTATTGCTGGCAGTTGTATTGGTGACGTTGCCGCAGACGCTGGCACAGGTCCCTGTGCCGCCGGTTTCCGAAGTTTCTGCGGCCCAAGCCGCAGAATACAGTGTCGTTGGCGACGTCCAGGCGCCCAATACGTATCAGTTCCCGCACGCCAACCGACAGATTCGAGTTACTGATCTGTTGCAGCGAGCCGGTTCCGAGCCACGCGGCGTCGTTGCCATCTTTAGAAACTCACCTCGACAGCCGATCACGCGTGAGACGTTCGACGCTCGGTTTCCGGAGCGATCTACTTTTCTGCACCCGGGAGACTTTGTCGTCTTTCGGTCGGAGTCCCGCCTGGTTCCAGCCGTTCAGAACGCGTTGATCGTCTTCAGTAATGGCACAGCGCATCTCCCGCTTCAGACGGGAGCTCGCAGTGTTATCGAACTGCTGACTCAGCTTCGGGCTGAATCGTCGATGTCGGTTGTCATTTGTCGAACAAGTGCCCCGCAGATTGAACAGCTGATTCTCAGGGGATCCCAGGCGGTTCAACACGGCGACGTTGTCGATCTCCGGCATCTGACGCTGAACGCGGATCTGACCACGCGGCCTGTTGATATGCCGGCACTCGTGCCGCCTGCCGACAATCTGGTGGTGAACCCTGTTTCCGAAAGTCAGGAAATTGAGACTGAAGAACCAGCGCCTGTGCCGGACGAAACGCAGACTGCCATGGTGAGTCTGGTGGAAGCCTCTCGAGAGGTCCTGGCCGAGTCCTTGCCGCAGTCAAAACCAGCAGTGGCGAACATCAGCAACCCGGAGAAAGAGGCTCGCGCAGGCACATCACCGGTGATGAACACGGTCTTCATTGCGGGCCTGCTGTTTGCCGTTGGTCTCATTCTGGTCGGCTGGGTGCGAACGAGTCAGGACGAGCTACAAGCTCAGGTGGAAGAACGTACCCTGGAAGGAATTCATGAAGCGTCAGAGGCAGCCGCAAGAGTCGCAGTCCTTTCAGAAGACCCGGTGGATAAGAATGCTGTCGAGGACCTGCATCGCGAGGAACATCACCAATTCAACTGGGTAAACGATGATTCGCCTGTTCTCACGGCGGGGATCGAACCGCCACCGGCCACCGCTCCGGAGGTCCCTTCGAAACAGCCTGCTTCTGTTCTTGCAAGCTGGTTTGATGAGGCCGCTCAGACCAAAGTCATCGAAACAGCATTGCAGCCAGCTGCCGAACTCTCCGCAACTTCGGAGCCTGTCATGGACCATCCCGAATCACCATCACCTGTTGAGGGTGTGTCCGCTTCTGCTGGTGTCGACTGGCAGGAGCTTGATGACCTCATCCATAATCGCCTGCCTGTCGAGGTCCAGCCTGCAGCGCTACCAATGAGGGTAACATTGTTTGGGCGTCCGTCCGGGCCGATTCATCTGCGTGTCGATGCTGCCCATGAGGAAATTGCTCCTCCGCACATGCTTTCGCGAGGCAAGCGGACGTCAAAACGTCGCCATGTCGAATCTGTTTCGGCGACAGGTTCGGCCCCCGAGCAGCAAGTGATGTCCGACGAACTGGATCTCAGTCGGCTCGACAAGGCCCTCAACTTTCTGGAGGAACGGTCGGACTCATGATAGCTGCCATAGATTTCGGATGTTATGCAATTCGGAGTGCCGTTCGGACTGATCGAATCACATTGCGCAGTGAGCGGTCTGAATACGTGATTCTGCCTGGGAAGCATGACTATCACCAGACACTGACAGAGCGGAAGGTTCCGTTCGCCAGGTGTGAAGGGAGTCTGGTGGCGTATGGAAACGGAGTCGACCGAATTGACTGGCTGAGTCGCATGCCAGCGACGCCCCTGTTTCCGGGAGGCAGGTTACCGTCTGCTGATGCTCCTGCACGACAGATTATCTATCTCATGACGGAGTCTCTGCTGCCGGCGCCCACCCAAAGTGGTATGCCCTGTTGTTTCACAACTCCGGATGGCAGTGAGTCATCAGCGACGGCTGAGTTCCTGCAGCAGCTCATTCGAATGCGCGGCTATGATCCAATCTATTGCCCTAGCTCACATGCGACGAATCTGGCTTGTGGCGCAGATTCGGCGTTCACCGGTATCTCAATCAACATGGGAATCGAACGTTCCGAAATCTGTGTAAGCCGATTGGGCATGGTCCTTGCCAAAGAGAGCATTGATGCCGGAGCCGGGTGGATCGATATGGAACTGGCACGGCAGACAGGATTCCACACATGGGACGACGAAGGTGTGTGTTATCTGGACGTTGCTTCAGTTCGGGAATGGAAACAGTCAGACAACCTCAATCTGCGCGAGCCGGGAGACGAACGTGCGCGTGCGTTGTCCCGACTGTACGGAGTTGTTCTGGATCGCCTCGCAGCAACTGTTCGACAGATGCTGATGCAGGAACCGGCGGCTGCCATGACCGGAGAGACTCGCCAGCCAGTCATCTGCTCAGGTGGTCCGGTTCAGATCCCGGGGTTCGCAGGTCTGCTGACAGAACGGTTTGTTGAACAGGGAACAGCTTCCCGAATCGCGTCTGTCCGGATTGCCAATGGCCCCGTCGAATGTGTGACCCGTGGACTGCTGATTCATGGCGAACTGGAACGGTCAGCCGTCACGAAGGTTGCATAACCCTGCTGGTCCCTTTTGCGAACGACTCACGAGCGTCCGCCTGACGGGTTGCGTTGATTCGGTCTGCCGTCGATTGTATCTGTTGCACGGCTGCCAGGCACCTGGTTGAGTATGTCCACAGGTCTCTGTGACTCCTGCTTCCCGCATGCTGAGTCGGGAGGTAACATTATGGGCACAGGCAGTCAGAAGACTGGTTCGAGTTGCTTCCCACGCATGGCCTCTGCTGCGTTTCCGGTCCCGAGATGGATGTGCGGCATTTAGCCGGGCGAGAGACAGAGTGCCGAGCAGCTCCCAAACGGTTGTCGAACTGTCTGTCAGACGCACGACAGAGTCGTATTCTTCAGGAACGCCTGCGCGGGAACAGACAGAGCCATGTTTTTACGATCACCTTGTTATCGCCTGAGGGCCGCATTCCTTTTGGGTATCGTTCTCTTCGCGACCGCAGCAGGCCGTTGTACAGCAGACGATGCTGCTCGAACGTCATTCGATGCTGCAGTGCGTCCGTTCCTGCATGTGCTGTCGGGAAAAGACGAATCGTTTCAGCTTACTGGTTCGGCCACCTTTCCTGTTGACGGAAAACCTCAGCAGGTGAAGCTTGCCCTGTCTCGCTTTTCGAAAGACTCATTCGCTCTCCAGCTGACGCATGAGCAGTATGCGGCGTGGCTGCTTCGATCTGAGGATGCCACAAGTCTGGTACTCCCACTCCATAAGAGAGTTCTGTTCGGGGAAGGTGAGGCGGCGAAGGAACATCATCTCCTGCCGGCAGGAATTCTCGGCAGAGTTGTCAGTTCCGCTTCAAACGTTCATAAGTGGACGAGTCTGGCTTCCGCCCTGTCTCAGGCTTCTGTCTTGACTAATCAGCAAGCGGCCCTGCCCGGTTTTCTGCTGACCCCGTTTGCAAAGCAGCTCAAACTGACACAGCCGGAACCGGGTAGTCACTGGTTCCCGGCGAAAGGCAGTCCGCTTGCAATCGAAAGGCCAGGCCAGCTGTCTGTTCGGATTAACGACGTGGACGTCGATCTACAGGTGCAAATGGAGCTTCCTGCGGATGCGTCCATGCCAGTGATTCCAGAGGGCTTCGAAAGAGTTCGCATTCGTCGAGCGACTTTGGAGCGTACGTTGTGTCGAGGAGTACATCGAGCGACTGAAATCCTTGCCCCAGGCCCTGCCCTCACCTCTCCCGCCACAGCGAATCGAAAAGTGTCTCACGGCGAACTGCGTTGGGTGGGAGGACAGCGAGTCGTACTTCTGGATGGAACCCCTGAACAGATCGGGACAGCTCATGGGCAGTTGCTGTCAGATGAAGCCCGGCGTTGCATCGAATCAGTTCTCTTTTCATTTGCGACTGGGCATGCCATCGTCGAGGGCAAATGGTTCATGTCTGATCTTGAATCTGCATGGAAGGAACTGTCGCCGCACATCCCGGAACGACACCGCCGCGAGACTCGCGCTTTGGCCAAAGCGCTTGATGTTGACCCGCATACGCTTGAACTTCTCAATGTCTTTCCGGAACTGTTTCACTGTTCCGGATTCGCCGTTGCCGACTCCGCGACTGTCGGCGGGAAGCTGTACCACGGCCGTGTCCTTGACTATATGACAACCATCGGGCTTCAGGACGCAGCCACCACCTTTATCGTGCAGCCGAACGGATACTCTGCATTTGCAAACGTTGGGTACGCATCATTCACGGGCAGTGTCACCGGGATGAATGAACATCATGTTTCGCTGGGCGAAATGGGTGGCAAAGGCGAAGGACAGTGGGCGGGGGTGCCCATGGCAACACTCATGCGGCGGGCACTGGAGGAATGTTCCACACTTGCAGAGGTCATGGAACTCTGGCGCGACAGTCCGCGCACCTGTGAATACTTCTATGTGTTTGCGGACGGCAAGACAAACGAGATGGTGGGCGTATCTGCCGTACCTGAAGCGATTGAGTTCATTGGGCGAGGTGAGTTTCATAAACGCCTGGGAGAGGGAATTCCGGATACAGTCGCATTGTCGGCTGGAAGCCGCCTCGCAACTCTGAAAAAGAGAATCCTGGCAAAGCACGGTGCGATCGACGTGGAGACAGCCAAATGGTTGATGAGTCGCCCCGTTGCGATGCAGTCGAATCTGCATAACGTTCTGTTTGTGCCCGAAGACGGAGACTTCTATGTCGCCAATGCGTCGCATTCTCGTCCAGCCGCTGAGATGCCCTATGTTCATTTGAACCTTTTCGAACTGCTGAACGTATCACCTCAGGGGAGGAAACCTCTCCCTTTATCAACCGGCACCACGAGGAATTCAGATGACTGAAATGGAAATCCAGCAGGAATTGAATTCGATCTTTAACAGACTCGTCACCGTAAAGAATACTGCGAATCACTCCACCGGTGATGTCACGCTGGCAATCTGTGATATGCGATACAGCCCGAGCAGTGATTCCGCTGGGATCACGCAGACTGTTGTCTTATTGCAGGCTCCGGATCTTGATTTTCCTGAATTCACGATGCGCTCGCCGTCCAGCGGCCTTCTGACCGGGTTGCTCGGAAACACAAGTCTGTCGTTTCCTGATTCTCCTGAGTTTGATGCTGTCTATTCCGTGTCTGGCACCCTCAAAGAGGCGATTCAGGTCGTGTTCTCGGCAGAAGTTCGTGAACAGCTGGCTGCTCTGCCGGGCTGGCAGATTCGGGCCAATGGCACCTCACTGGTGGCTTATCAGTCACGAAAGATCTTTGCTCAGGAAGACCGTGATGAGTTCATGTCCACTGCCTTGCAGATTCTTCAGACGCTGAGAACAGGTGAGGCGGAGTTGGATGCTCGTCCCGATGTCTCTCGCGAAGCAACCGGCGCCGATATGCTTAAGTCAGTGCAACAGATGGACGGCTTCGGTAGGTCCGCCATGCTGAGTCAGCTGGAAAAAATAGCACTCAGCCACGACGAACTGGACAATTTCTGCGCTGCCTCGTGCCCACGTGAAATCCCGAAGGGCATGGAAAAGCAGGTGCTGGGTGCCTCCAAAGGCCTTCTTCTGGTCGGCCCCATATTTACATTTATGCCCATTGTTGTCTGTGTAGTGCTCTGGTTTGCCGGTCAGGGCTGGGTTGCACTGACTCCGTTGTGTACAACTGTGCTGGGACCGATCGTGTTCTTCTTCGCCTTGAACTTCAGGTCGAAAAAACTTCGCACTCTTCGGAACGGGACAATCGTCTCCGGTGTTGTCGACGAGGTGCGAGCCACTGACGTGCAGATGAACAACCATGTGCGGCACTATGCGTTTGTCAGTTATGAGTTGAACGGTGAGACGACGCAAGCGAAGGCAAATGTGTACGGCTCGGCTGCTGATAACGCAAAACGAAGAGTATCCGACAAATGCGAAGTGAGGGTTCTGGTTGATCCGCAGGATCCGTCTCACGTTATCGTTTTGGACCTGTTACTGGTGTTTTGAAGGCATGCCTGCAAACTATCTGCGGGTCCGGCAGTCACAGGGCACACGAAAGCAGGCCGGGGCGAGGGCCGGCAATGATAATCATCCCAATAGCTCTGGAGGCTATCGCCGAAAGTGCGAGTCCGGCCAGTCACGGACGCGTGCGGCTTCGGCTACCAGCTTGACAATGATCGTATTTGAGTGCCCCGTCATCCGCTGATTGGCTGTTATCGCAATCGTAAATGACTACGGCAGTTCGAATTCCAAAATGTTAATGACTCCCTCGCCGCCCCTGTACTCCCCATCTTTCAACGGACGGCCGTTTCCGTTACGAGAATCCGAAATGAGGTGTGCGAGTCGCTGACCATTCGGATGCAGGCTCAGACTACGACCATTGGCCATTTTGGGGTCACTGAAGAAGGCCTTCATCTCTTCCGGACGCCAGAACCAGACCGGCCCTTTTCCGGGAAATGCGGAAGATGTGGCCATGATGTAACCTTCGGGGTGGAACTGAACGTCGTACGCAAATCCGTCAGACGTACTGCCCATCGGCATTTCTCGAACCAACCCGCCGGACTTCCAGTCAAAAACCAGCACACAGGGCGTGCCGTTCGCGAACCCCCCACCTGGGTCCTTTTGTCCCCCGCACACCAGCTTCTGACCGTCCGCGCTGAATTGCATTGTTCTGATGCCTCCGCACTGCTGGATACGGCCCTTGGTTTTTGTTTCGTCGTTGTAGAGGGCTCCTGCATCAAGTTGCCGGTCCTCGGTTGCGATGTCGAGATTCCACTCACGAATGATGCCTTTCAGGTCTCCGGTGGCAAGGACCCTGCCCTTTGGATGAAAACTCAGTGCACCGACGGGATGCTCATGCGACAGTTCCTGAGTTCTGGCTCCATCGCTGGAATTCCACAAACGTACCACGCCGCTGTTTCCCCCTGTCGCCAGCTGCTTGCCGTCAGAGCTGATAGCGAGGGCACGGATCCAGCCTTCATGGGCGGTTTCCTGCGTCCAGAGCTGCTGAGGGTTGTCTGTTCTGAGTTCGTGACACGACAGTCGTCCCCACGAATCGGCTGAGTAGACTCGCTCTCCATCCGGTGAAATGCACATCCCCTGCACCCAGCCATTGTGAGCTTCAATCGGACTCAGCAGGACCGGTTCTTCACCTGCCACATTCCAGCGTTGAATGGTGGCGTCGTATCCGCAGGCCACAAGGAATTCACCGCAGGGCGAGTAGCGGGCCTGCCACAGCTGTCGGGAGTGGCGAATTGTGTGCAGTGTTTTCATTACGCCAACAGTTCTTTGATGGGAAAGCAGTCATCATGAGCCACTGGAAGTGGCTGGCCATCGTTGTCGTATTCCATCATTTCTTCGGACACACCGAGGCCGCGGAACCACGTGTGGAACAGGTGGCCAACATCGTATTCCTGATCCTCAACAAACGTCCCGAGTTCGTTGGTCCGCCCAATCACATGGCCCCGCTTGATCCCGGCACCTCCCATGGCGACCGACCACGCTTCAGGCCAGTGGTCTCTGCCGACGTGTGAATTGATTTTCGGAGTGCGTCCGAATTCGCTCATGGCGATGACCAGCACATTATCAAGCATTCCGCGTTCGTTGAGGTCTTCAAGCAATGCCGCGAATGGCCTGTCAAATTGGGGGATGAGGCTTTGACACGCGTTGAAGTTGTCGCCGTGACTGTCCCAGTGATACGAATTGACTTTCACAAAGCGGACCCCCGCTTCGATCAGCCGACGAGCCATCAGCATGTGACGACCCAGCGCGTGTCGACCGTAGCGGTCTCTGTCCTGCTCGGACACTTTCGATTCATCAAACAGGTCCATTCGTTTCATGAGCGTATCGGCGACGTCAAAGACGTAGCTGTTCGCGTCAGTCCAGTCTTTTGAGCGGCCCTGGCTGAACCGCTCGCTGAACGCTGCCCGCAGTTCGTTACGGGCTGTGTTTTCCTCGGCCGTAATCTGTTTGTTAAGCAGCAGGTTGTTTGGTGGCTTCCCATCTCCAAATGCCAGTGCTCCGTATTTTGCTCCGAGAAAACCGGCGTCCGCCGTTTTGAAGCCGCCACTGTATGGTTTGACCCAGCAGTAAGGTGGCAGCCCGCTGGCGGTAGGCCCCATTAGCTTTGCGACAGCGGATCCGAGGTAGGGATAAACGACACCTCGGTTCTTTGGGTCACCACGATTGATTCGGCCGACTCCGGCAGAGTGGCTGTTATCCTGAGTGTGAACACTACGAACTATAGACGTGTGATGCAGCACTTTAGCAGTATGCGGCATCAGCTCTCCGATGTGGACGCCCGGGAGTGAAGTGGGAATTGCTCGAAACGGTCCTCCAAACTGCGTGTTGGGTTTGGGGTCCCATGACTCGAGTTGACTCATTCCACCGTCCAGCCAGACGAATATGACCTGCTTATCGTCTCGTTTCAGCTCTTCTGCGACCGCAGGCTGCAGCAGACCACCCAGTCCTCCTGTTCCTGCGCCTGCGGCTGCGGAGCCAAGCAGTTGACGCCGTGACAGCTGATGCTCGGAGGTACTGCACAGTGGATGGGGGGCGTGAGTCATTCCGTTTTGCTTGAGTGTTGTTGTCTTTGTCGTCAGGCGGCAAATTGAGGATGCCATCAGGTTAGGGTCAGTGGTTCACTGCGAATTCGATTGACGTCAGCATGGCCCAGACAAGCCGCTGAATACGAGCAGCTCGGCTGGCTTCATTGTCTGGAATCTGATCAATAGCCAACTCACGTTCGCTGACTGTTGGCAGGCGGCTGAAAATGCTCAGAAAGCACTCATCGATTACGTCACGTGGCTGCAGCTTTGAAATTCGTTCCGTCAGGTTGTTTTCCTGAGGGGTCAGCAGATTCAGGAACTGGCTTTCATTCAGCTGAAACAGGGCCTGCTTGACAGCGGGTGCGTAGCTGAGTGCAGGCTCTTTGGGTTCTGCAGCGAATGCAGACAGGAACTCCTTCTGAAGTTCCGTGTATTGTTCTGATGGCTCAGACTCGGAAGGCAGAAGTCGCTGGAGGTTTCCGGTCGCAACGAGCAGGCTGGCCAGATGCTGGTCGGCTGTCAGTCGACGGAGTCTGGCGCGGGCGTAGGTGCCCTCAATCGTCTCTTCCGACGTACGACTGCTGCGCTGATAGGTTTCAGACAAAATGATTTGCCGAAGCAGCCATTTCAGGTCGAATTCGTGGGCGGCAAATTCAGTCGCCAGCAGATTCAGGACTTCAGGGTGAGTCGCCTGGTTGTCCGAATGGAACTGGTCCAATGGTTCCACAAGGCCCTGCCCCATCAGGGCGAACCAGATTCGGTTGGCAGAGTTGCGACAGAACAAGCTGTTTTCCGGCGACGGCAGATTTGCTGCGATCAGTTTCAGTGAACTAAATGCAGGCGGAGCATTTGGATCGGGTTTCTTCTTCGGTTGCTCTTCCGGCGGTGGCGGAATTTCAAACTCAGCGCCAAACGGGATCCGCGGGCCGGTCACTTGATGCTCAGAGCCAAAGACAGAAATGAATTCGAGTTTCTCGGTGATCGACTTTTCGTTGATTGCGGGAAACTTCTCGTTACGAATCGACACGTTCTTGTAGACCGAAAACAGTCCCTGGAATTCCTGCTGTTTGTAGTCATCGATCATCAGGTGGTCATGACATTCCGCGCACTGCAGATCTACCCCCAGGAACAGTCGGCCGACATCACGAGTAAGTCCTGCATAGTCAGTGGGCTGCTGTCCGGATTTCTCCAGACGTCGTTTGTAAAACCATGCCGAGCCACGCGACTCTTCATTGTCTGCGGACGGCAGCAGAATCTGGCGTACCAGTTCGTTCCACGGCTGATTGGCAGCAAACGATGTCTTCAGGAATCGATCCCAGTCTGCATTCTCGCCTCGGCGTTCCATCAGCATGACGTTAAACAGTCCCGCCATGGCCGTGGCATACTCAGGACCGGACAGCAGTCGCTCGATCAATGCCTCACGTTTGTCTTTGGAGTCGTCCTGTAGAAACGACCGTGTTTCATCCGCCGTTGGAATTCTGCCTGCGAGGTCCAGCGTGACTCGTCGGATGAACTCTGCATCGGGTGAGCGTGGAGCGACTGGTCCTGTGATCTTTGCCTCGATCAGCCTGTCGATCTGTTGATGAACTGGATCCGCTGCGTGACTTACCCTGGCAGCCAGCAGCAGCACAATGAACAGATTGCAGAGGAGCGCACGCACAACGAGGTTCCGTCGAGGAAGTGACTGCTCGCATGATAACACCACGTCGCACTCCTGGCGACGTTTAACGGCAAGCCGAAGGCGATCCCGTTTGTGGGGTTCGTTCACGCCGCATTCGCCTGTCCGCGAAACGAGACCAGGGCGGCGAATCGGGATCGTTCCTCGTTGGAGTGAGCCTGGAAATCACCACAGTAGTTACGGGCGGTCGGCAGGTGACATCTTTTCCCTTTGCCAGTTCGGTGACCGCACAGAGAGTGATGCGTGTTGCTCAGTGCTGTTCCGGCAATATCATATGGGGCAGCAAAAGGGCTTGACCGCAGAACTGACATGGGAACTCACTCTCGCATGCACTTCCTCTGGACCGAATTCGGTGACCTGTCTCCTGCTCGATTGTACGCACTGTTGAAATTGCGGCAGAACGTCTTTGTTATTGAGCAGAACTGCATCTTTCCGGAAATGGATGATCGGGATCAACTGGCTCGGCATCTGCTGGTTTTTCGCGATCCTGAACACACGGAGCTGATTGGTTCCGCACGGATTCTGGACGGGCCGGTGATCGGGAGAATTGTGGTGGCTGAGAGTGCTCGGGGGGTTGGTGTTGGGCATGAAATCATGCGTGCTGCTGTGGACGAATGTGAACGGCTCCTGCCCGGGCACCCCATTCGCATGTCAGTTCAGTCCCATCTGACGGAGTTCTATCAGCGTCACGGATTTATCCTGACGGGCGAGCCTTACGTCGAAGATGGCATCGACCACACAGATATGATTCGCGAACGGTGAACGTGGATTTGCAGATCTCCGTGACCCCCTGTGGTGATTCTGCAAACCGATTCTGGCACGAGGATTACCACAGGGCAGAGAACCTTTGTGCCGAAGTGGTGTCGCACAAGTGTTGTTGCATGACAGGTTCCTGAGGAGCGTTCATGAATGCCGAGAAACGTGAGGAACTCATTCAGGAGCACGAGGAGGCTTTGATTCGGGTCTTCATTAAGAAGGAACGTCGTGAACGGTATCGAACTCAACTGAACCTGATAAAGAAGCGACCTGCGTTTCTTGACCGATTGAGTCATCGATTTCCTGACGATATTGACGCACGCTCTCAGCAGAATCATGTGCTGCTGGCGGATGTCAACGCAGAGTGGACTGGTCAGGTGACGTCGGACCACCCGTGCGTCGTGCTTGCTCTGGAAGACAGGTTTGATCGCCGAGTGATCGTCGTTGACGCACTTCGATCTCAGTTGGTGGATGCGTCTTTTGGAATTCTTGTCTCAGTGATTCCCGGGAATCTCGTGTTCTATCGTGATGAACTGGCCTGCGAGGTGATTGTCCTTAGAAACCGGGCGAGGAATTAGATCATCGGTCAGTCTGCCGAATCTGAGACTTCCGTCGGGACAGTGACTGTTTGATGGTTGCCCAATGGTGAGTTCGATATCCTGTGCCCTCACGGACGGGAAAGCCTCATTCCTCCAGACGTTGCCAACGTGTCTACCAAAACTGAAACAATCGATTTTACAAGTATTCAGGAACGTAAAGAGTTTCTGAACCACGCCCGGGGGGAGTGCGGTCGTCGACACGCGGAGGGCGTCAGCGGAATAGAAATCTGTCATTGGTTTTCTGATCAGTTGGACTTTCTGCTTCGTGGAATGATGCGTGTTCATCTCAGTGCCGGTGGCATCGCTGAGGATGATCAGTACTCGGTCATTTGTGTGGGCGGAAATGGGCGCCGCCGACCGGCTCCGTTCTCCGACGTTGATTTGCTGCTGGTCGCTGAGACGGCAGCGGCCAGTCGCCTTGAACCTGCGATGTCCGCTTTTGTTCGTGATTGCTGGGACACCGGATTTCAGCTTGGACACAGCATTCGAACGCCGGACGATGTTGTGCGATTCGCCAACGAAGATATTCAGTTTGCGACCTCACTGGTCGACATGCGACATCTGCTGGGCAATCAGGAGATTTTTGACGCTCTGCAGGAACTCGTGGACCGCCGCGTCTTTAAGAACGTGGACAGGTTTGTCACAGAGTGCGTGGCGTCGCGCCGTGACGAATGGATGGCACGGGGAGATTCGGTCAATCAACTGGAGCCGGATGTCAAACGGTCTCCCGGCGGCCTGCGAGATCTTCATTTAATTGCATGGGTCACGAATGCTCAATATCACGATTCCTCGCCGGTCAGCCTGCTCGAGCAGGATTCGATTCGAACGGGCGAACTGATCGTCATCAATCAGGTGGATGAGTTCTTAACGTCGTTGCGACTGGACCTGCATCTTCGTGCTGGACTGAAACAGGACGTGCTGACCCGAGACCTCCAGGTCGAGATTGTCCGCAGTCGCGGAGCCGAAGGAGAAATGCCACGGGCCGAGGTCGAGGCATTCATGCAGGAGTATTTTCGGCAGACCTCTGAGCTGGCTGAGATTGCTCGTCGAGTGACGGAGACGGTGAGCCGGCCGGGCCTGTTTCAACGGCTGAAGCGAGCTGTGGTTGGCACAGGGTTGCCGACGGGTTATTCGATCGAGGATGGCATTCTGACAATCACCGAAGATGCCCTGATGGATATCCGGCAGGGCGATCCGGAAAAGGTGATGGACGTTTTTCAACTGGCTGCTGAGCGCCAGGTGATGTTGGCGCCGGATCTCCGCCACCGAATCGGCCGACTGGCGGAATCTCTGCCGCCGGAGCCTTCGCAGGCAGCATGCAAAAGCTTTCGGGCAATTCTCCGATCGGAAGACGGGCTCCCGCTGACACTGCGAGCACTCTTTGAAACAAGAGTCCTTGACTGGTTGATTCCACAGATGGCTGAGATTCGCTGTCTGATGCAGTTCAATCAGTACCACAGCTACACGGTTGATGAACATACCCTCAAGACGATCGACGAAGTCGTTTCGTTTGCCGATGACAATACTCCTGTCGGGACCGCGTATAACAGCGTCCGCCATAAGGCAACACTGCACATCTCCCTGATTCTGCACGACATTGGGAAGGGGCGTGATGGTGACCACAGCATTGTTGGGGAGGGAATTGCTGAGGAAGTGGCAGTCCGTCTGCAAACGCCGGAAAACAAAAAACGCATGATGATGTTTCTGGTTCGCCAGCATCTGATCATGCCGGACCTGGCTTTCCGCCGGGACATCACCGACCAGGCACTGCTGGTCGATTTTGCGAGACTTGTCGGGGCTCCGGAACTTCTGCGAATGCTGTACGTCCTGTGTGTCGCCGACATCAAAGCGGTGGGACCGGATGTCTGGACGGACTGGAAGGGAGATCTGCTGGCTGATCTCTACAACCGAACGATGCTGATCCTCAGCGGTCGTCCGATAAATCACCTTGAGCAGGAACGATTGAGTCTGGTCCGTGAACACGTGCGGGGCGCGATTGCTCCCATGGCTCCGACACCAATCGTTGAATCCGCGCCTGATTCGGATGGTGATGATCAGCAGAGTGTCTTTCCCGAATGGATCGATCGGCAGCTGGATGGCCTCCCGCCGTTTTACCTCATGATGGAATCGCCGGACCGAATTGCTCGAGACCTCGATGTCATTCAGCAGTTGCGTGACGAAGAGGTAAAGATTGAAGGCAGCTATGATCCGGAAACGGATACGGTGACCTATCGAATCTTTGCCGGAAGCGATCACGAGTCCGGCAGTTTTCACAAGGTGGCTGGTGTCCTTTCGGGCATGCGAATGGACATTCACACGGCTCAAACGTGCACGACTGTCGACTCGACGCTCATTGGTTCATTTCTGGTCAGTGACAATGACTTTATCGGGACGGTTGCAGAACATCGCATCAACGAAGTCTGCCAGGCCCTTGTCGATGTGCTCACCGGTAAGAAAACTGTGGATCATATTTTTCGACGAAGTGGTTTGTTCAGATTCCGCAAGCCGGAGCCTGTGCTTGATCCAAAGCCTCCTCAGGTGACGATCGATAATGATTGTTCAGAGACTGCAACAGTCATTGACGTGTTCGCGATGGACAATCCAGGGCTTCTCTACACGCTTGGTCTGACTCTGTTCAATCTGGACCTTGTGGTGAAACTCACGAGAATCGCTACCAATGTTGATCAGGTGGTGGACGTGTTCTACGTTGTCGAGCAGGACGGACAGAAAGTTCGTTCCGACGAAAAACTGCATCACATGTACGTTGAATTGATGCGGGAAGTGACAGAACTGGAGCAGCAGCTGCGTGGCAGTTGACTGAAGTTGCCGGAGAGGGCTGATGAAGATCACGAAGATTGAAGCGATTCCGGCCCGAATTCCACTGAAACCGGAACGCCGAATGAAGTCGGCTCTGGGCAGTCACGAAGTGTCCGACTTCGTGTTGGTACGTCTCTCGACAGACTCAGGGATTGAGGGCTGTGGTGAAGCGACCGCGACCCCACGCTGGAGCGGTGAGACTGTGCGCGGAGCACAGGCGATGATCGAGGATGTTCTTGCACCAGCACTGATCGGCTGTGATCCGAGTGATATCGATAGCATCGAGGAGCGGATGGAACGAGTTGCTGTTTACAACTGGTTCGCGAAATCCGCCATTGAAATGGCGTGTTGGGATGCCGTTGGCAAAGATGCCGGCAGCCCGGTTTATGAATTGCTGGGAGGCCCCGTCCGGGACCTCACCATTCGCAATCGGTTTTCCCTGGGAGCATATCCGCCGGACGTTGCCGCTCAACGTGCGGCCGAACGCGTGTCGGTTGGGTTTCAGACAATTAAGGTCAAGGTGGGAACGGGCAACGAAACTGATATCGCCCGCGTGCAGGCGGTCCGTGAGGCCATTGGGCCTGACATTGAAATGACCATTGACGCCAACGGTGGCTGGTCTGACGCAGATGCCCGGTACTGCCTGCCCCGTCTGGCGGAATTTGATATCGCCCTTGTGGAGCAGCCACTTCCGCGCGGCAATTATCGGGAGCTCCGGAAACTTCGGGCAGAGTCAGGGATCCGCATACTTGCGGATGAAAGCTGTTTTGACGAAGTGGAACTTGAGGAACTCATCCACCAGAACTGCTGCGACGCGATTACCCTCTATCCGGGAAAGCAGGGAGGCATCCGAAGAGCCTTTAGAATGGCGGCCGCAGCCGAAGAGCATGGTGTCCCCTGTACGATCGGCTCCAACCTTGAGTGGGATCCGGGGGCGGCTGCGATGATGCAGTTCATCGTGGCAGCTTCGAATGTGCGAATCGAAGAGATCCCGGGAGACTGCCTGGGACCTTCTTATCACGAGTTCAGCATCGTGACTGCCCCATTGGAGTTTGATGGCCCCTATACAACGATCTCCAGCCGGCCAGGAATCGGAGTGGAAGTGGATTGGGCAAGAGTGGAACAGTGTCGCCTGCCATGACGCTCACCGTTTCGGTCATCATCCCGGCACTCAACGAACAGGACGGTATTGCAGCAGCCGTCCGGAGTGTTGCTGCTCAGGGAGCTGATGAGGTCATCGTTGTGGACGGTGGCAGTACAGATGCAACGGTGCAGATGGCAGCCGAGGCTGGTGCAATCGTACTGCCGGCAGACAGACCGGGACGTGCCGCTCAGCAGAACCAGGGCGCCGCGGCCGCTCAGGGAGACGTGTTATTGTTCCTGCATGCGGATAACAGACTGCATGACGCAGGCGTCGAAGCCGTCAGGACGCGAATGGTGAATGATGCGTGGCAGTGGGGCTGTTTTCAGCAGCGAATTGAGGCGGACGGTTTGAGGTATCGCATGCTGGAAGCCGGAAATGGGTGGCGTGCTCGAATTCTGCGATTTCCATATGGCGATCAGGCCATATTTGTGCGACGAGAAGTGTTCGCCGATGTTGGGAGATTCGCAGACGTGCGGTTCATGGAGGACGTTCTGCTAAGTCGTCTCCTGCGTCGTCGCAGCAGAATGGCATACCTGAAGGGGCCCGTCTACGTCTCTCCTCGCCGGTGGCAGAAGCGAGGTGTTGTATTCCAGACGCTCCTGAACTGGTGCCTGTTGACCGCGGCAGCGGTTGGAGTTTCACCCGATCAGCTCGCGCGTTTCTATCCGCACGATCGGTGAACGCAGTTACCAGATGTCGACATCAATTCTGCTGGACTGTGCACTTCTGCAGGACTACCGCTGGCTTTGTGACATACTCCGACATCTGTGGTGATCTCAGAAACGACGGCGTTGAATCGAGCATTATGTGCGCAAGCAAGTGGCTGAAATCGTCGACATCGCGGGCATGTTTCAGCATACAAGGCTGAACTGGCAATGCGTTCAGGTAAGAGTGCATTCGACACCCGGTCCGGGGGCTCGTCAAACACGTCATCCACCGAGTCTGCTGAACGCTTAACTTTTATTGATATCGTGCTCGTTGGGCGCTGCTGAGTTTCCGCCAGTTCCACGGTTCGACAGGTCGATTGCTCCCCCAGAGTCCTTTCCGACCAGCGCGGGCCTGCTTCTCAGCATCAGCGAGGTTCTGGTCTTTGGAGAACGCCTTGTAGTGCCAGGCGAAGCCATCTTCCACCAGCCACAGATTGACGTGGCCCTGTTCATCATAAATGTCTGCGATTGACCGACCATACCGGTCAGTCTCTCGGACTTCGAAGCGGACCACCTTGCCGCCCACTCGTCGGTCCAGTGCAGCCTTTGCTTCGGGGCCGAACGGCTGGCTTTTTTCCGGAGTGTCGATTCCGGCGAATCGCAGTCGCAGGGACTTGCCGTTTTCAACCACATCAATGGTATCCCCATCCAGAACTGCCGTGACCTGCCCATTCTTTTGGGGCCCCTGAGCGACTGGCGGGGCAGTTCCGTCCTGATCCAGCAGGAGTCGCGCACCGAACAGCAGCAGTGCAACAAGCACAGAGCCAAGCAGACTGAAGATACCATCCTGCTTCATTGCGGTCATAAACGTGTCCTGATCGCAAAATCGCCGAATACCCAACTGTGGGTCAGCGGTATGAGATTCCGTTGGATTCGAGTCTGAATTCTCGGGAAGTCGCTGTGCCCAGACAATGGCAGGTTTTTCCCGATCACAACGTTCCAGGATCTCGAAAAACCACGTTAGCAGAGCTTCGGCGGAATTCGCCACCCACGACAACCGAGAGGTGCTACGGGTATGCCCTCGTCTCTGTGACCCATGTCACAGTCCGCAGACTGGAAAGTTGTTCAGAAATCATGAATCCGGAAAATCAGCGTTTGACGGACAAAATCGACTGCTCTAACTTTCGTGTCTGGCAAGGAAGCCGAACCGGGGTGCAGAATTCGACACTGTGCTGTGTTTCTGTACCAGAATGATGCCATGGGGGCACGGATATTTCGTATTGCGGTCGTTTGTGTCCGCACATGCCTGATTCTGAAAGATTTTTGGTCTGGCGACGTTATAGGGATTCGTTTTTTTCGTTTGGATGGTGCCCGGTCGGGCGCGAAATCTGCATGTCCATCAGGAAAAAGTCCGGAATTTCGGCGGCAGAAAGCGTATGTTGGAGATATTGCATTAGCCGTAATGCTTAATGCTATTGCCTGCTTGTTCTAATCGTCCTCTCAACTCAATCCTTTCTCAAGCCGTACGTTCTGTGCGATGAGGCCGGGGACAGAAAGCCAGATGATGCTCGGAGAGCTCAATCCATGCGGTGGAGGTGACTCCATCCCCTTAATGCAAAATCGTCTGCTGGTGGGCAGACGTTCGCGTTGTGACATCACTCTGCGATTCAAGAATGTTTCCAGCCATCATTGTGAGCTGGAACTGAAGAATGGCTATTGGCATATCCGCGATCTCGGCAGCAGCAACGGGATCAAAGTGAATGGCATGCGGGTCGACACAAAGTGTCTTATGCCCGGCGATCAGGTCATGATTGCCCGACACACCTTTACGATCGAATACATGATTGAGTCGGATGCTCCGCCACCAGAGGATGAGAGCCCGTTCGCAATGAGTCTGATGGAAAAAGCCGGGCTGGAAACCAGTCGAGTTCGGGAATCCGGCTCTCAGCGAGAGGCTCGAAGTCGTCGCTCGTCGGTGAGTCAGGAAGATGATTTCCTGATGGAATGGCTGTCAGACGACTGATTTTGGCCCATTTTGTAAGATCACTGGCCTCTTCAGCGTCTCACTGGTACCATTAACTAATGGTTTCTGGTGGTACCCGATGCAGTCTCTCTTCCGACTCCTTTCAGTAATTGCTCTTTCCGCGGTGATGATTGCGCCCGCGGCAGCGTTTCAGGCCTGCTGCTGCGTCGCGGCGGATCAGACTGGCGAACTCAGATCCTGTTGCGCGCGAGCGAAGCGGCTGGCAGAAGCTGCATCTGAACCTCAGCAGGATGTACCTTCGGAGAGCAGAGGGGGGCATCGGTGCCCGTGTGTGAAGCAGCAACAACCAAAAGCCGTGCAGGCAGAACGAGTCGAGTCATCGCAGACGCAGCAGGAACCTGTTGTGGTGCTGACTCCTCAGGAATCTGTCGTCAGTGAATTGACAGTTGTCGTTCCAGTGGAGGCCCGCAGAACGGGGCCTCCCCTGAGAGTGGCCCACAGCGTCTGGCGCCTTTGATATGCGCTGATCGGGATGGCTGATTCCCGAATTCGTCATGTCGTATTCGACTGTCTCGATTGAGATCACGTCGACCATGTTTTGAGACGATTCCGTGTGCCAGTGTTGGTCACGGAGAAGAGCTTCGAAAGGCGGTTGTCTTTGAGCACCGTCGTTCACATCCCGGATTCCTCGCGGAATCTCAATCCGTAAAGGTGTATCATGAAACGCGTACTGAGTGTCGCCGTAGTTCTTGCGGCTATGTTTGCTGTCTTTGGGGCTTCAAACGCAGATGACAAAGCAACCAAAGTTGAAAAAGTGAATTGTGTTGTTGCTGGCAAGGAAATCAAAATTGCCGACGCCAAGGTCGCTTCTTACAAGGGGGCCAAGGTCTATGTCTGCTGTGCAGGCTGTAAAGGCAAAGTTGAAAAGACTCCCGCCAAGTTTGCTACCAAAGCAAATCACCAGCTGACTCTGACAGGTCAGGCGAAGCAGGTGAAGTGCCCACTGGCTGGACGTCCGTCAGATAGCTCCAAGACTGTTGACATCGCAGGTGTCAAAGTGGCATTCTGCTGTGGTGGTTGCCAGGGCAAAGCAAAAGCTGCCAAGGGCGATGCTCAGATTGAGCTGGCCTTCAGCGACAAAGCTTTTGCCAAAGGCTTCAAGGTTAACGCCAAGAAGTAATTGAATGTGTGATTTCTGTGGTTACCTCCCAGGTTCGGTGACCACGGTATGAACAACAGGCCCGTCGTTCTTCGGAACGGTGGGCTTTTTTTGTTGCATGTGTTTGTTGTGAGTGGTCGATGGTTCTAAAGGCACCAGTTCCTTTAACCCACGCACTCAAGACGCCCAATGTCCAGCGTCACGCAAATGAGATTTCGTCGCCTTCGCCTGCTTTTTAGAGTGGGAGCACTCGCGCTGACAGCCGTGTGGCTGATTGGCGAAGTGACCCGAGACAGAACCTGGATGACCGGGTTGACGTTCTACATTCCGAGTCCGTTTCTGACCGGAGTCCTGTGGGTCGCCGCTATCGACG
>CAJWGB010000051.1 GCA_913031625.1 uncultured Planctomycetaceae bacterium
TCGTCTTCGTTTCATCAGAAGACTTCAACTGCGTGTGACAGGTCAGAAAACAGCGATCCTTCCAGACAGTCACTGAACTCTGGCCACCTTCCGGCAGAACGGTTCTCCATGCAAGATTGCGATCGTTGACGACGCTCCATGAAACGGGAGCCCCTTCAGTCGTCGTCCAGTTCCCGTTTGGCCCGGCGTTTTGCGGCCAGTCATCAGCGTTGCAGATCAAAGAACATGTGGTCAGAAGAATAAATGAGGCTGGTCGAATCATCTGTACTCTACGTGCGCGATAACTATTTGAATTCAACAAGGACGCTGGTGTCAGTCACTGATGTCCTGGCACCAGTTCCGTCAAAGACCTTATCCAAAAACTGATCCAGTGGCATTTCTTCGACCGTCAGTTTGACGGATTCAGACAGGAGTTGATTCAACTTCTGTTGATCGATGCCTTCAAAGGTTAGAGGGATCTTCGATTGTTTCAGGCTCTGGAGAATTGCACCACGTGCCACTCCCTGAGACAGGTCCAGCGTGACTCGCCTTGTCTTTAAACTGTCATTGGTGGTGACAGGTTCGGGTTTCCCGTCGATCACGGCCTGCAAAATCTCATGTGTTTCCACGTCGGCGGAGACTGTTGCGTCCGCGCGAGTCCACTCAATCGGGAGCGACGGAAACATCCGTGTCCATGTGGCTTTGATTTCGTCACGCCGTCGGATGGGAGGTCGGTAATTCCGCGTAATCGTCGGTGACTCGGGCACAGGAATCAGTTTTATGGACGCTGGGCCGGTGAGTTCGAATGTCAGATCGAATTGATTCAGAATCAGTCCGGCAGCGACGGCAAACGGAAGAGCAGGAAGCTGCGCTTCTGCCCAGATGTCGTGAGGAATCAGCTCCGCATTGTCGACTGTCAGCCCGTTTTCGCGGGCAGTGGAAACGAATAATTCTCGCGGTTCGGCGCCGGAGTTCCACGGCACCACTCGGGGCCGGCTAACAGCACGTGTCACTGTTGGTGCCAGAGTGCGTTTGTTTTCTGTGAGATGTTCCTCACTGAGTGCGATGACTGTTTTGAGCCGACGCGCCGCGACGGGGGGGGCGATGACAACCAGATGTTCAGTCACAGACATCCCAGCCTTCGCCAGTCGGGCGAGTTGGGCGATATTCTCACGAACGGTGACGAGGCCAGTTGTGAGCGACTGCGCACTGCTCGGGTCAATTCGGCGATCAAGGATAAGGGCAATTCCGGTTTCCTGTTGCAGGCCGTCGACCGCTGCTCTGAGTGAGACTCCTTCGGCCAGTTGGCTCCGTTTCTGCAACAGTGCTTTGCTCAGCGTTTCGCCGGTTCGCCATTCCTTTATCTGGGCGCGCGCCGGGCTTCCGATGGTCAATAGAATGCAGAAAACGACGCAGGAGAATGAACTGATGTGTTTCCGGAATCCTATCGGGGCTGCCATACGGTCTCCTGGCCGACTGGGACTTCCAGTCGCACGTGGAGGTTCAGCAGGGGGTGATGGCATCCGACGACGAATCATTACGAAAAATGCAGGAAAAAAAACGGTGTATTACCAGCGTCCCGAGAAATATGGCCGACAGACGGAACGCCGCCCCGTTTATATCCTGGAGGGAACCTGAACCACAATCCGGTGCCACCCGGTTTCGCGGCCGTCTCTGCTGATAATAAGGGCAGATTCTCTTAGCTTGCGGATCCGGTCGCGGCAGCGAATTCAAAAGTTCCCCTGCAATCTGGCTCATGGTAGAGTTCGATTGATCCTTTCTGATTTGCCAGTCTGTGCTGCCGAAAGCCTGCAACGAAAGAACCAGTTCAGAGACCGATACCGGGTTTGGATCGGTTCATGGATTGATTCGATTCGCAGTTGACCGACACTGAGAGAAATTCGATGAAGAAGACCCATGCGGTTGGCATTGACCTCGGTACCACCTACTCATGCATTGCATGGCTGAATGAACACGGTCATCCAATCACCATTCCCAATCAGGAGGGTGAGCTGGCGACACCGTCTGTGGTGTTTTTTGACGAAAACGAGGCGGTTGTTGGGACGGAGGCACTTCGAAACGCGATCGCCAGCCCTGGCCGCGTCGTTCAGAACGCAAAACGCCATGTTGGGAACGCGGAAAAGACATGGCTGATCGATGGAGTCAGTTATTCTCCGATGCACATCTCCGGACTGATTCTGCGTAAGCTGATCGCGGCTGCCCAGCGTCAGATCGGAGAAATCAGTGAAGCAGTCGTCACGGTTCCCGCACAGTTCAGTGATGCTCAGCGGCACGCCACCATTCAGGCGGGCCATGCAGCCGGGCTCGAACGTGTTGAGATCATCAACGAACCCGTTGCCGCTGCACTTTGTCATGTGCTTGGCAGTGAAGGACTCGCCTTCACAGAACTCGCCATCGATCAGCAGTTGCTCGTCTTCGACCTCGGAGGCGGAACTCTTGACCTGGCAATCGTGAATTACACAAGTGACAGTGTTCGAGTGGTCGCTTCTGACGGAGATCTTGAGCTGGGAGGTCTCGACTGGACTCAGACTCTGGTCGATATTGCAGCGGAACGTTTTCTTCAGGAGTTCAAAGAAGACCCTCGCAAAGATCCTGAGAGTCATCAGTTTCTCGCGCTGGAAGCCGAACAGGCCAAGCGAAGTCTTTCTGTGAGACCACGCGCGGCGATCACCGTTCAGCACGGTTCGAATCGTCAGACCTATCAAGTTGGTCAGGAAGAATTCGAAGACCGCAGTCACGGTTTGATCTCACGCAGTGAGGGCATCACCCGGCGAATTCTCTCAAAGAACGGCTTCGGCTGGGCTCACGTCGACGTTGTTTTGATGACGGGAGGTTCGTCCCGGATGCCGATGGTTCGCAACAGCCTGAAGCAGCTGAGCGGACGGACACTTAATAGCTCGCTCTCGCCGGACCAGTCGATTGCCCACGGTGCCGCTTACTATGCCGGTATGCTGCTCTCCAATCAGCAGCACACTCGCACGGTTTTCAACTCACAGGCATCGTCACGGCTATCGAGTCTGAAACAGCAGGGAGTCAACGCTCGGGGTCTTGGGATCCTGATTCGCGATACAAACAGCGGCAAACGGATTCCGGTCTATCTGATTCCCCCTAACACTGCGCTGCCAGCTTCAAGGACGCATGTTTTTGGAACGGTCGTCGACCATCAGACAAAAGTGCATGTCCGAATTGTGGAAAGCGGGACTGGTCCGGGACACGCACATACAGTCCTTGGGGACTGCCACATCACTGATTTGCCCCCGGATCTTCCGGAAGGGAGTGAGGTTGAGGTCACCATCAGCTACGACCGCAACGCACGTGTTCATGTGTCCGCTCGAGAGCTCAAAAGCGGCAGGAGCGCAGAAGCTGAAATCATCCGCCGGGAAAATGTCCTTGCCCAGCTGCAGGAAGACACCGGCCTGACTCTGCGGAAGCCTGCAGAAGACTTTGAGGAAGATGAACCAATCTCCATTGAAACCGAAGCTGTTCCTGAGCTGGTTCCGATTGAGGACCCTCCCAATGATGGATCAGTCAGGACGGTGGACTCTGACTGGCAGATCGAGACTGTGGAGCCGGCGCCATCACTGACCGGTGAGTGGGCCGCATTCAGCGACAGTCTCAATGAGTTCAAGGCGGTTGAACCAGAGTCCATTGATTCGCCGGACCAGCCTGTCCCATTGTGCAATGTTTGTGGTGGCTTTCTTGTTAAAGAGGGGGTGTGTCCGGATTGTGGCGAAGGCCCCCCGCGCAGGAAGAAGAAAAGGAAACGAGGCCCCGTGAAAGCCGAGGGCAACGCCACACGACCTCGTAAACGCCGCCGTAAGGCGACTCAGAAGAAGCCTGCGGAGTCCCCGCCGCCAGCAGAAACGCCGGCAGGCGAATCGACAGGTGAAGCTGAGTTCTGGGAACTGCTGGACTGACGTGCTGTCGTGCAGGCTTGCTGGAGAATCGACTACTGAACGGCTAACCTGAGCGTCCTGCCCGTTCACTGTCGCCAACAGGTCCTCTGCATGCAATACCGTACATCCCTTCACTTGCTGCTCGTTGTTTTCAGCCTTCCGTGCACTCTTGCTGAACCGCCTGAATGGGAAGCATCAAAGAGTGACAAGCCGGTTAAAGTGTTCATTCTGGCAGGGCAGTCCAACATGGAGGGCCGTGGATTTCCTGAGCCGCTTGCATGGCAGGTGACACAGGACGAGTTCCGTTCAAGGTACACACACTTCATCAGAGATGGTGACTTTGAGGCCTTCAACGCCAAAGTGAAAGAAACAACAGACGAAAATAATCGTCGCAGTCCTCCCACGTACCTCTGGAGCAAACGCAAAGACGTCTGGATCAACTACCTCGGGAAGCATGGTGATTTGACGGTTGGTTACGGAGCACCTCGCGAGGGCTTTGGTCCGGAGTTTAATTTCGGACACGTCGTCGGCGATTACTACGACGAGCAGGTGCTGATCATCAAAACGTCATGGGGGGGCCGTGCCCTGGCACGCGGGTTTCTGCCGCCGTCGTCGATGGCTTCAAATGAAGAATACCAGCGGCAGACAGATGCCTTTAACGCTGAAGTTGAAGAATGGAACAAAGCAGAGCCAGCTCGTATTGAAGCTTATAACAAGCGTGTCACAGAACAGAACAGGACGCGAGAAAAGAAGCGTCCTCTTCGAACCTTCAAACCCAAAGACACAGTGACACTTGAAGAGTACAAGTTGCAGTTTGGAAAAGACTATCGCAACATGGTGAATGAAGTTCACACGTGTCTCGCGGAAATCAAAGATCGATTCCCGGGCTACCGAGGACAGGGGTATGAAATCGCGGGTTTCGTCTGGTTTCAGGGATGGAATGATCAATACAACGATCGCTGGCTCTCCTACGAGGCAAACCTCGCCAACCTCATGCGAGACGTCCGAGCGGAATTCAAAGCTCCAGATATGTCCATTGTCGTCGGGCAGATGGGTCAGGACGGAATGAAGGTGGACAAGAAGGACAGTCCACGCGACTTCATCAAGAAAGCTCAGGCCAGTGTTCCAGTGTCCGATGAATTCAAAGCCAACGCCGTCTGCGTTCATACGGACCAGTATTGGGACAAACATGCGGACGCAATCTACCGCGGTCCAGGGGGCTGGAGTAAAGACGTGGCTCGCTGGCGGCAGCACGGCAATGACCATCCCTACCATTACTACGGCAGTCCATGGTGCTTCGCGCAGATTGGAACGGCATTTGGTGAGGCGATGGTGAAGCTGAACAAGGCACAGGACTAGCCGGGATTCGCACATGTCACTGCCGGAACTGGCCGTACAGAGGCTGACAGATCTGCTGGGGGATCGCTACACCTCAGAGCAGTCCGTCTTACAGGAACATGCTTCTGACGAGTCCTCTCACACCCCGCAGGCGCCACAGGCGGTCGCGTTTCCGCTGTCAACGGAAGAAGTCGCTGACGTTGTCGACGTCTGTGCGACACATCGGATCCCAATCGTGCCCTACGGTCGAGGCACCTCAGTTGAGGGAGGGATCGTGGCCTCACACGGTGGCCTTTGCGTGGACCTCGGTCGCATGAACCGGATTCTTGCAGTGAACGACGAGGATCTGGATGCACACGTTCAGGCGGGGGTAACTCAGTTTCAGCTCAACGAAGCGTTGAAGGGGTCACCTCTCTTCTTTTCTGTAGACCCCGGTGCCGAAGCGACCCTTGGAGGAATGGCGTCCACCCGAGCGTCCGGAACAAACACAGTCCGCTATGGGGCAATGCGTGAGAACGTCCTGAGTGCAACGGTTGTGCTGGCGGACGGTCGCGTTGTTCGATCCTCAAGTCGGGCCAGAAAGTCTTCCGCCGGCTATGATTTGACTCGGCTCTTCGTTGGGGCAGAGGGAACTCTCGGTCTGATCACCGAGTTGACAGTGCGACTGCACCGTCGGCCGGATGCGCTTGTGTCAGCAATCTGTGCCTTTGAAACGGTGGATGCTGCCGTGAGGTCAGTCATTCGGACCGTGCAGGCAGGCATTCCTCTGGCCCGCGTTGAATTGCTCGACAGCGATGCGATTGCTGCAGTCAACAGCTATTCGAATCTCAACTACCCGAAACAGCCAACGCTGTTCTTTGAGTTTCAGGGGACGCGGCAGGGTGTCCAGGAGCAGGCCGAGCAGGTTGGCCTGATAGCCAGAGACTGTGGCGGAGGGGACTTTGAGTGGGCTGACAAGCAGGACGATCGAGACAGACTCTGGCAGGCGCGGCACGACGCGTATTACGCAATGCTGGCGCTTCGGCCGAATGCTCGCTCGCTGACCACCGACGTCTGTGTGCCGGTTTCTCGTCTGGCTGAGTGCATTTCAGAAACCCAGGTCGACCTCAATCGATGCCCGTTTCCGACACCGCTGCTTGGACACGTCGGAGACGGTAACTTTCACGTCCTGATGCTGGTCGATCCCGAAAGCACCGATGAACTTGCTTTGGCAGAAGATGTGAACAGCCGAATTGTTCGCAGAGCAATCGAGATGGACGGCACCTGCACCGGAGAACACGGCGTTGGCATCGGCAAGCGTCAGTACCTGATTGCTGAACACGGATCAGGCCTTGATGTCATGAAACAGATCAAACAGTCGCTCGATCCATTCAACCTCATGAACCCAGGCAAGGTGCTGGAAGTGGGAGTGTCAGGATTGCAGTGATGAAGCTGCACAATTGCCGTGCCCACTCCGAGTGAATTGGGGGGAGCTCATTGACCGTCTGCAAGGTTACTCATGAATGGCGATGCCGGCAGGCCTGAACTGCCCGTAAGATTGACGGGTGGCTCGGGAAACGGAATCCACGCGTATCGAATGGCTGCGGGATGATTGACTTCCGCACACGTTACTCGCAGCGTGTTCTTTCCAGTCACCTGAGCGACTGCCGGAAAGTACTCGTTGTCGTCTCCGCAGACTTCGAAGTGTCGCACGGGTTTCCCGTCGACTGTTTTCAGGCCATCTCCAACATTGGCAAACCTGACGACGACAGCGGAGTCTTCGCGCTCAGCGGCCTGCAGGCCTGGGCCGCTGTCGGGTTGAGCACCGGCGTGCTGATAGACGCGACTGAGAGCAAGCTGGGCCAGTCGCTCACCGACTGGGCGTTTCGTGTGCGGGTGTACGTCGGTTGGGTGGCCGGTATCGATGGTGACCGCCATCTCAACACCGGGGAGTTGGGCCGCCAGTCGACGCTGTCGATCTCGAAACAGAGGCCACGCCTCGCGTTTCAGGGCCGGCAGTTGAACAAACAGAAGCGGCAGATCCGCCTGCTCCCACAGGCCACGCACTGAATGCACGAGCATCGGAAACAGCGTGTCGTGCTGCATCACTCGCTCGTCAGTTTCTGCGTTTGATTCTCCCTGGTACCAAAGTACTCCCTTAATCGGAAACGGAGCGACAGGTTCGATTCCGGCTGCCCACATAAACCCGGGCTTGAACGAATGATTCGGTCCGGAATCGTCTCCCGGAACTGACTCGCCCGCCTGAATGGGCGGGAGCAGATTTTGCAGACCTCGCGTTCGACAGAATTCACCAAGGTGTACGTTATCAAGCCAGTTGCCCGCTACTAATTCCCGTGTGTTAGGATTGTCACGGAGGCTGCGTTCCGGGATCCATGCTTCCGTTGGCGTGCCGCCGATTGCAGGGCTGATCAAACCAATCGGGGCGTTTAGATCTGAATTCAGTTTTCTTCCGAAGTACCAGCCGGCCGCACTGAAAGAAGGGACTGTCTGTGAGGAGCATGTTTGCCATGTACCGGCACAGAATTCACTCGGAGTGAGCCGCTCCAACTGCGCCGCAGTGTAGACCCCCGAACTCCCTCGAGCAGCCCCCACGAGATTCAGAAGTCGGATGTGCCTGCGGTCAGCAGCTGATGCAATCTCTGCGGTTCCATCAACTGTCTGTCGCAGCGGCCATTCCATGTTCGATTGCCCTGCACACAGCCAGACCTCTCCGACGAGAATATCCGTGAGCCGGATCGTGCGTTTCCCGGTGCTGAGTGTCATCGTGATTCCGGCGGCATCGATCTGCCTTGGTGGAAACGCAACCATCCATTCACCGCGGTGATTCGATTCAACCATTCGGTCTTCCCCGCCGAGCGTGACGAACACCTCTGAGTCAGGTGGGGCCGTTCCCCAGACCGGCAGCTCCACTCCATTCTGCAGGACCATTCCGTTTCCGAAGACTTGAGCAAACCCCAGGGCCGGCTTAGGACGCCGGGCGACGGGAGGCTTCGGCCCGATCACTTCGGACAGCGGAATACGTTGAAACGTCATATCCGCCTGACTGCCCTCGTAAAGGATGCCGACTGTTTCGCGATCGATCATGGTCATGCATGAGTAGCCTCCACCGCGTTCCGCATCAAGCAGCAATCGATGCTGTTTGGGCCAGGTCAGGCCTCCGTCTGATGATGCCTTGATCATGATTCGTTCACGTGCACGGCGACTGTCCGGATTGGAAAACAGCATCCATCCTCCTCGTTCTGCACCGAGTTCCTGGTCCACGTCAATCAGACTTGCCATGCACGCTCCGGGTTCAATCAGTGACCGTTGAGACGTCTGGTGCTTCTGCCACGTTTTACCCATGTCGCGAGTTGTCATCACGACGCGAGTCCCCTCACGGTTGTAACGGCAGTTCAGCATCAGGACACCGGGGGAGACTTCAACGACCTGCGACTCAGTCGTGTCGTCGAAGGCGCCCGTCCCTACGCTCCATGTCCGACCGTGGTCCCGCGAATAGATGATCGTGGAGTGTGGCAGTCGTTTTTTCTCAGGAGGGTCCTGATACTGGGCTGCAAAAACCAGCGTTCCATCCTGCATTGTGATTCCCTTGCCCGGGCCCTGCAGGATGAAACACCAGTCCGGGCTCTTGACCTGTTCGGTAATGTTGATTGGCTTTGACCATGTCTTTCCGTCATCGTCACTGCGGACCAGCATCAACTGTCCCGTCTGTTCGGGACTGAGCCCCTGGCCGGATCCTCGCCATGAACGGTTGCCGTGGCTCCAGGTTGCAGCGACCCAGATCGTATTGGTGTCCTCGTCAACCAGGACAGCCGGGTCACCGACGCCGTCGTAGTTCCATTTCGGATCGTCTCCCATATCCATGATGATCTGCATGGGCTCCCAGGTTCTGCCGCCATCGACAGACCGCGACATACCAACATCAATGTCGCCTGGCAGGTCACCCCCACTTCGTCGCCGCACGTCATAAACGCCAATTAGTGTTCCTTTTGTGGTCGTCGTGAGGCCTGGAATTCGATACGTGTGAACTCCGTCGTCGCCCCCTTTTCTCAGTGCGATACCAAACCTTTGAGTGCCGGACGCATTCTTGAGAGCGAAGTTCTGCCCATTGGAAAACGACAGCTGTGAAACTGAGCCTGTAACCTGTCGGTCAATGTCGGCCGTTGTTCGCAGCGTGCAGGCCACCCAGACGTAATTCGTTCCCTCCGTAAGCTCTGCATCTGGAAACAACTGAATGGTGTGTGCCTGTTGTTCCTCTGCGTCTTTGGAGAGAGCAACTGTAAGTCCTTTCGGTCGAGCGGTCGCAAACCGATCCTCGGTGGACAGGCACGCCTGAACCTGAGCCACATCATTTCCATCGCACGAAACTTTGGATGTAATCGAATCAAGCGAAACAGGCTTCAGGTTCCCTTCTGCTTCCACTTTCAGGCAACTGAGTCCGCACGAACCTCTGCCGACAAGGACCGGCGCCGTCCACGGTACGTGCTCCACGCTCACGATTTTCATCGGCCTGGGTTGCGTCAGGCGAAGGTCATCAATCAGTATCCCGGTCCCAATGGGACTCTCTACGGTGAACCGCAGTTGCCTGATGTTCCTGTCGCCCAGTCGCACTTTGACATGCGAAAGGAACGGTCGTCCAACACGGATGAACGCGTCGCCGTTGTAGATTTCCTGCCACCCAGCGCCAACTTGCTTATCGATCCTGAAGACGAATGGAGCACGACGCGTCCATCGTTCTGCTCGAAAGACAAGGTCACCGGATGTGTCACTTCCCGGTGGCAGTGTGAGAATGGCCGCTGTGCGTTTGCCACCAGTGAGGTGCAGACACTGTTTGCCACTGACGGAGTGTTGATTGTCGATCAGTGCCACTCCCCCACGCTCGACCTGCCATCGACCAATTGATGTTACGAGTGTGCTAAACTGGCCGGGTTTCAGTGAATCAAAGTCCTCGGCATGGACCGCACTGGCACAGAATGGCATCAGCCACAGCACGCTGAAAGCTCTGAACATGACAGTCTTCCCCTGAACACTTGCGAGATGTTACGACATGTTATGACATAATGGTGCCGGCTGAGAGATGCAACCACCGGGTTTGCTTTTTAGCAGCCTGCCTTTCCTTTGATGTACACGAGACTCGTGGTCCAGACGTCTCTACGTACTGCGTGATGCTCTTGCAAGCTGCGCGGCAGTGGAAGCCGCACGCCATATTTCATGGCTTCAGTGCGAGCGGCATCTGAGGGCACAGTGTCAGGCGGAAGTTCTTGCGCACTTCCGCTAAGAGACGCGGGAGTACAGAATCCTGTCGGAGGCATCTGATGCCGGCCGGTCGAATGGGTTTCAGTTCTTAGCTTAACGGCGCGAGTCGCCCGACTGAGCCCGCTTACGAGGCGGCAACTGGTTGATCGATTCGAATTCGGAAGGTGGTTCCGCAAACAATTCCGAAAAGTGACGCCGCAGGATCGTTATTTGCCCTCGTACCAGCGTTGGCCGGGTTTACTGAAGGAGGTTGTCCATCAGCTGAATTGCGGCCGGACCAACCAGAATCACAAAGATCCCGGGGAAGATGAACAGAACGAGCGGAAAGATCATCTTCACTGCTGCACCCTGAGCTTTTTCTTCTGCCATCTGTCGTCGCTTTGTTCGCATACTGTCGGACTGAACTCGCAGTGCCCGGGCAATCGAAGACCCGAATCGGTCCGCCTGAATCAAAATCGCTGCCAGAGCTCGCATGTCGTCAACGCCCGTACGAATACCGAGGTCGTGCAGGACCTCTCGTCTGGGCTTACCCATCTGCAGCTGCATGTTGGCTGTCGCCAGTTCATTGCAGACTTCAGGGGCAGTTTCGTTCAGTTCCTCCGAGACACGTCTCATTCCGGCATCGAGACCGAGACCTGCTTCAACACACACCACCAGCAGGTCGAGTGCGTCCGGCAGCTGCAGGAAGATCTTCTGCTGGCGAGACATCTTCATCAGCGTCAGGAGTGCTTCCGGCAGGTAGAATCCGAGGCCACCACCAACGACGGATGCCATCCACGAATTCTTACCGGCGACAGCCGTGATTCCATAAATCGTTCCGAAGAGCACGCCAAGAATCAGTCCCAAAAACTTGAGAGCAAGAAAGTTGCGTGCGGCGTTGGGAGTATTGAGACCGGCGTTCGCAAGTCGGATATTAAGGTTACTCTGCTCGGTTTCAGATGTCGGTTGCAGTGCCTTCGAGAGTGCGGGAGCGGCCTTCTCAATAACGTTGCTCACTGCTCCCTGGTCATCACGTAGCCCGGAATTGCGGCGAACACCATCACGCAGTTCTTCGAGTCGCTCTGAGACGCGTGACTTCTTCCTGGTGAGCATGCTGAAGACAGCCCACACCATACAGGTGATGCCGCCGGCCGCAGCGATTGGAATTATGAAATCGGGATTCATGAAGGATCTCTGACGAACAGCGTGACGCCGGGTCAGACTTTGATATCAATGATTTTCTTGATCGCGATTGCTCCCAGGATCTGAAGGAACCCGCTCGCAAACAGCATCTTGCGACCCATCTCTGTATCAAACAGAACTATGACATAGTCAGGGTTCAGGGAGTAAACAGCTGCAAACAGAACCGGAGGCAGTCCGAGGAGGACCACACCACTGATTCGACCTTCGCCGGTGAGTGCCTTCACTTGCCCGAGAATCTTGAATCGTTCACGAACCAGTTCACTGATCTTGTTTAGAATCTCTGCGAGGTCACCACCAGACTGTCGTTGGATCGCGACTGCTGTGACAAAGAACTTCAGGTCCATATTGGGGACGCGTCGAAGCATATTCTTCAGAGCCTGGTCAATCGGAATACCAAGGTTTTGTTCTTCATGAACTTTCAGAAACTCGGTGGCAATGGGGGCTGGCATCTCATTGGCGACGACCTGCAGGCCGGATCCCAGACTGTGACCGGAACGCAGGGCTCGAGAGATTAGATCCAGTGCATCCGAAAGCTGACCTTCAAACTTCTTAAATCGACAGCGTCGGCGCCACCACAGCCATCCCCATGGCAGCGACAGTCCGACTATGCCAGCCAGTGGCACAAGTGCTGTTGGTGACCGTGCGATCACAGCACACAGAACCGCACTTCCTCCACAAACCATGAAGAACTGTTCCGGCTTCAACGGCGACTCTGCCTGCTGAAAGAACATCGGCAGATTCTTGAATCGGGAAAGAAGACTGCCCCAGAGTCCGGACGCCGAAGACAGTCCGTCACGAACGATCTCATCGGCAATCTGCGGATTGCTCTGGGAGGCGTTACCTGTAAAGGCAGCGAGGCGTGACTCTGTCTGCGAAGCACGTCGGCCCTGCAGAAAGCTTCCGACTCCAAATACGAGAGCCATCACGCCAACGGCAGCAGCTCCCACGATAAGTAGTTCCGATCCATAGCTGTTTCTCCGGTGATTGTTTCCTGGTGGGGATTCGTACCTGTGACCTATCCTCGCAGCACACGTTCGGCAAAGATGCTGGGCGGCAGTTTCACTCCTGACGCTTCCAGCACGTCGATGCACTTGGGCCGAACTCCTGTCGACACGAAATGGCCAACAGCTTTGCCGCTGCCATCGATTCCGTCCTGTACGAACTTGAAGATGTCCTGCATCACAAGGATGTCCTGTTCCATGCCGACAACCTCGGTGATGTAGGTCACCTTACGGGGACCACCCTGGAGACGACTCGCCTGCACGATCAGATGGATGGCAGAAGAGATCTGTTTACGCAGAGCAGTAAGTGGAATTTCAATCCCGCTCATGCTGACGAGTGTTTCAATACGGGAAATCGCGTCCCGTGGACTGTTTGCGTGCACTGTTGTCAATGAACCGTCGTGTCCGGTGTTCATTGCCTGCAGCATGTCCAGCGTTTCTCCACCTCGACACTCACCGATGATGATTCGGTCGGGTCGCATTCGCAGAGCATTCTTCACGAGGTCTGTCGCGTTGACCTCCCCCTTGCCTTCGATGTTGGCAGGCCGCGTTTCCAGCCTCAGGACGTGTTCCTGCTGCAGCTGAATTTCTGCGGCGTCTTCAATGGTCACGATACGGTTCTCATTGGAGATGAAACTGGACAGTGTGTTGAGCAGCGTCGTTTTACCGGATCCTGTACCACCACTGATGATTATATTCAGGCGGGCTTTCATGGCTCCTTCCAGAAACATCACCATTTCCGGTGTAAAGGTTCCAAACTTCAGCAGGTCTTCCAGAGTCAGTGGGTTGGAAACGAATCGGCGAATCGTGAGCGAGGGACCGTCGAGTGCGAGTGGCGGAATGATTGCGTTCAGACGGGAACCGTCCGGCAGCCGGGCGTCGACCATCGGAGAGGTTTCATCCACACGCCGACCAACTTTGGACACGATTCTGTCAAGGATCTGCAAGAGGTGGTCGTTGTCGCGAAACGTCACATCGGACTTCACGATTCGGCCACCTTTTTCCAGGAAGACGGACTTCGGACCATTGATCATGATGTCCGCAACACCTTTTTCCTTCAGCAGCAGTTCCAGCGGGCCAAATCCAAATGCTTCGTCCAGCACCTCTTCGACCAGACGTTCGCGTTCCGATCGATTGAGCAGAGGATTTTCTGTATCACAGAGGTGCTCGACCACAACGCGAATCTCGCGCCGCAGAGAATCGCCTTCGAGTTCTGAGAGGCGCGTGAGGTCCAGCTTCTCCACGAGCTTCGCGTGGATGTGTTCCTTCAGTGCTTCAAAATCGTTTGTTGCCTTGGATCCGCTGGCAGCAACCATCTTTGACCTCAGATTTCATGGGTGTCGTTGTCTGCGCATTCGTCCCCGCGCAGTTCGATAAGGAAATCTAGGTTACGTTTTCACCCTGTGCGCTCACCAATGTTGCGGAATGTTGCTGCATCAGCACCTGCTGTCACGACGCGAAAAACCGTCATGACTCGTGCAACCGGTGGCTCTTCGGTCCGGCATGGGCCGCGACGAAAACTATGAAAACCAGACGTCTTCCGTCAGTGAGCTGGCCGGCGGACTGGCCTGCCACGTCATGGTTCGCAGCGTCGTCTCTTCGACGCAGACTGTTTCGGTGGGAACCAGTTTTTCCCGCACCAGACGGGCGTGTTCGAGTAGTTCTGTCGCGGTCTGGTGCCGCTCTCGTGGATCATCGGCAGCCGCGGGATCGATCCAGTCAGCGAGCACCTGCGGCACGTCCTCACGAATGGAGTGAGTTGGCTCGACTCTCTTGTCTGGCCGACATGCACCAATTTCCTCATGACTGATGTCTCCCCACGGCTTGAGACCGGTGGTGAGTTCCTGCATCGTCAGCCCGAGTGAGTATATATCACTGCGCTCGTCGCGTTGTTTGTCAAAGACTTCCGGCGGCAGATAGCGATTGGTACCGGCGTGTGTTACCAGTTCATGGCCCTGAGGCCCTCGGTGCATCCATGCCAGGCCGAAGTCGATCAGCCACGTCTCTCCTGACTTGTCCATCAGAAGATTGCCGGGTTTTATGTCTCGGTGGATGACACCCGCATTGTGGCATGCCTCAAGGGCTTTACACGCATGAACGGCAAGCGAGGCAATGTTACCCCATTGCTTTTCGAGGCGGTCAGCAGCCCATTGACACTTCCATGCACTGGATCGGCGGGAGGTTGGTGTTCGATTCGGGTCTCGCAGTCGAGTTGTCTGCGAGAGCGGGATGCCATTGACAATCGGCATGACAATGAACAGGTAGCCATTATCAATCCCATGCGCGGTCGCCGTGACGCAGCGAGGGTGCTGCAACCGGCGTCCAACCAGAACTTCCCGATGAAAGTCTGCGATGTCGACATCGACATCATTTTCGACCGGGGTGAGTTTGAGAGCGACTTCCGTGTGATCGCCGGCCCTGACAGCTCGATACACGCGGCTCATTCCCCCACTGCCCAGCCGGCCAGTCAGTTCGTAGTCACCAACACGTTTCAGGGTGCGAGTTCCCATGGTGTGCCCGCTCAGATCAACCGGTGGCCGCCCCAATTGCGGCCGCAACACAAGGATGCCACAAGAAAAGTGGCCGCAGCGGGACCGTCGACGCCATCGATCAAATTGGGGTTATGACGAAGCGGAATATTCGGATTAACCCCTGAAATCCGGTTTTCGGTCGCAAGGGCCCCTGCCGCGACCACTACCCAATTCTGGAAATGGCTCTAAGATGCTGACGCTCAGGACAACCGGTCAGGACCCCAATGGCAGACACGAAAAAGCAATTTGAACTGCAGAGTGAGTTTGCACCGGCGGGAGATCAGCCGAAGGCAATTGAATCACTGACGCGCGGAATCAACGACGGCAAGAAGGCACAGGTTCTGCTGGGGGTCACCGGCAGCGGGAAAACCTTCACGATGGCCAATGTCATTCAGCAGGTTCAAAAGCCAACGCTCGTGCTGTCGCACAACAAGACGCTGGCAGCGCAACTGTATTCCGAGTTTCGTGAGTTCTTTCCCAACAATGCTGTCACCTACTTTGTCAGCTACTACGACTACTATCAGCCGGAAGCCTATATTCCTCAGCGCGACATCTACATTGAAAAGGATGCATCGATCAATGAGGAGATTGACCGTCTTCGGTTGCTGGCAACGAGCGCTCTGGTCAGTCGCCCCGATGTGATTGTGGTTTCGACGGTCAGCTGCATCTACGGCCTGGGATCTCCCAAAGACTACCTGGAAATGATGGTTCCATTGCATGTGGGACAGCAGATTGATCGCGACGCGCTGTTGCTGAAGCTGATTGACATTCAGTATGACCGCAATGACTTTGATCCGGGGCGGTCAAAGTTCCGGGTCCGCGGCGACGTGATCGAAGTCTGGCCGGCCTATGAGGAATTCGCCTATCGAATTGAACTCTGGGGCGATGAAGTCGAAAAACTGTCCATCATTGATCCAGTGTCCGGACGAGAGTCGGAGTCCCTGCGCGATATCTACATCTACCCGGCTAAACACTTCGTACTGCCTCAAAGCCGAATTGAAGCGGCACTTGACGAAATCCGCGAAGAGCTGGATGAACAGCTTGGGCTGTTTCGTAAGGAAGGAAAGCTGCTTGAAGCCCAGCGTCTGGCAGCCCGTACTCGGTACGACATGGAGCTCATGAAGGAAGCTGGATTCTGTCCGGGCATTGAGAACTACAGCCGCGCGCTGGCAGGGCGGAAGCCGGGAGAGCCGCCCTACACGCTGTACGACTTCTTCCCCGATGACTTCCTGATGGTGGTCGACGAGTCGCACGTGACGATTCCACAAATACGAGCCATGTATGCCGGTGACCATGCTCGGAAAACGACTCTGGTGGAACACGGCTTCCGCATCCCCATGGCGAAAGACAATCGTCCGCTTAAGTTTGAAGAGTGGGACGAGAAGCAGAAGAACCTCGTACTTGTGTCCGCAACGCCAGGTGACTGGGAATTAGAGCAGACAGAAGGGGAAGTGGTCGAGCAGGTCATTCGCCCGACAGGACTTGTCGACCCTGTGATCCATATTGTACCAGCAAGAGGACAGGTGCCTCATCTGCTGGACGCGATCCGCCAGCGAACTGAAGTCAACGAACGAACTCTGGTCACTACCCTCACCAAGCGGCTGGCCGAAGACCTGGTTGGCTATATGAAGGAAGAGGGCATCCGATGTCAGTGGCTGCATTCGGAGCTGGACGCCATCGAACGCGTTGAGATTCTGCGGGAACTGCGAGAGGGGGTGCACGACGCAGTCGTCGGTGTGAATCTTCTTCGTGAAGGTCTGGACCTGCCCGAAGTTTCACTTGTAGCAATTCTGGACGCAGACAAAGAGGGATTTCTGCGAAGCGAATCGAGCCTGATTCAGACTATTGGTCGCTCAGCACGAAACGTGAATGCTGAAGTGATTTTGTACGCAGATTCAGTAACCCTCAGTATGCAGCGAGCCATCGACGAAACCAATCGACGCCGCAAGATCCAGCTGGCCTACAACAAGGAAAATGGAATCACTCCCGAAACGATTCAGAAGGCCATTCGACGCGGTATCGAAGAGGAAATTGCGGCCAGAAAAGTCGAACGCGAATCGTCCGGGATCAGTACGGATGAGCAGATTGTCACCGAAGAATTTATCGGCGACCTGGAAGCGGAAATGTTGAAGTCCGCCGAAATGCTGGACTTTGAACGTGCGGCCCAGTTGCGGGACCGCATTCGCGAGTTGAATGAGAAAATTGGTCAGCCGGTTCCCCAGGAAAAACCCACCAGAACAGGTCGTAAGCGAAGACGGCAGTCTGCTCGACGACGCTAAACGCTTGCAATTCTGCGGCTGTCCGCACTGCTGGAATGTATCGACTGCCAGAATTCTCTTCTGCGACCGGAGCCGTGCGAAAGCCGTCGGAAGTCAGTACACTGCTCGGCCCTTCAGATTGATCGAGTCGACATGCCCACACCCGAAGAATTCCGACTTCCACCTCAGAATCTCGACGCCGAACGTGGCGTCCTGGGCAGTATTCTGCTGCTCAATGAAGCGATTGATGAAGTCGGAGAGGTGCTGCGGACTGAGCAGTTCTACAGTGATGCTCACCAGAAAATTTATGACGCGATCCGGCATTTGTACGAGAACAATGTTCGTGGGATCGATGGGGTCACTCTGGCAGAAGAACTTGTCCGCCGGGGCGACCTGGAAGATGTCGGCGGACCGTCGTACCTCGCTGAGATTCTGGACACAGTGCCTCACGCAGCACACGTTCGCTACTATGCAAACATTGTGCGGGAGAAATGGCTTCAGCGCAGTTTGATCTACGCCTGCACAGAGATCCTGAGCGAAAGCTATGAGCTCAAGACGGATGTTGAAGATCTGTTGCAGGATGCCGAACGCAAAGTCTTCAGCATCGTGGAGCAGCAGGAGGGTGGCGGTAAGATTGCCATCAGTGACATCCTGATGGATGCATTCGACCGAATTGAAGAACGTCTGAGTCAGGAAGGGGATGTCACCGGATGCACAACCGGGTTCCAGGATCTTGATGCACAGACGACCGGCTTTCAGCCAACGGAGCTGATCATTCTCGCTGCTCGTCCGTCGATGGGGAAAACAGCGTTCGTCTGTAATGTCGCCGAGGCAATTGCTCGTGACGGAAAAGGCGTTCTGCTTTTCAGTCTCGAGCAGTCCAATCTTGAGCTCGTCGAACGATTTCTGTGTATCACTGCTCGAGTAAATGGTCACGATCTGCGTGCCGGTAACCTGACGGCCGAGCAGCGTGACCAGTTGATGGCCGCTTCAGACGACCTGAATCGTCTTGAGCTGTTTATCGATGACAAGCCGGGACGAACGATGGCTCAGGTCGCTGCTCTTGCACGACGCCTGCATCGCAAGAGCCCTCTGGGAGTCATCATCATTGACTACCTGCAGCTGATTGAGCCGGATGACAAAGGGGCTCCTCGTGAACAGCAGATCGCCGGTATTTCACGCCGACTGAAGTTCCTCGCCAAGGAACTTCGAGTTCCCGTGATTGCTCTCGCTCAGCTGAACCGTGGTGTGGAGCTCCGAGAGGACAAACGACCGCGTCTTGCTGACCTGCGTGAGTCCGGTGCGATCGAACAGGACGCCGACATGGTGATGTTCCTGCATCGCCCTGACGCCTACGATCCGGAAGACCGTCCGGGTGAAGCTGAGATCGTCGTCGCCAAGCATAGAAGCGGTCCCACCGGGATCGTCCGGCTGACCTGGCGCAAAGAGTTCATGCGGTTCGAAAACTACAGCCCGCTCGCCGATACCGACTTCGACCTTTAGGCATGTGCAGCGGCGGTTAAGTGGGAATTGGTCATCAAATCCGTCTGTTCGGGATTCGGTGGACGATGCCGCCGTACAATGATGAGTCTGGCCAGTGAAAGAAGTGTTGGCAGGTCTCCACGAAGCGTTTCATGAGTTGATACTCATCGACCTTCTTTCGGCCGTCTATCATGCCCACTGAGATGTCGTCCGGTTTCTTAGCCCCGGAGTTTTCCTCACCGGCCAACGCATCCACCTGAGTTTCCGGAGCGGTAACGGGCGGGTCGGCGCCCCGAGGAACGCCTGATGGGCAGGTAACGCCGCGCCAAATCGAGGGTAATCCCTCGCTCTCTCCAATTTAGCGGAGTGTGCTCCCCTTAAAAACACTGGCAACGTCCCGAAATATGAGCAAAAATACGCCCTCCGGACCTGTTCGCTCGCTGAGGCAACAAAATGGTCATTCAGGCCCCTCCCTATGATCTGCTGATCGCTGACGACAATCGCGACTTTCGGGAAATCGTCCGTGAGATCCTCGAACCCCGCAGTGTGCTGCGCATTCACGAGGTGGAGTCCGGTGAGGAAGCAGTTGCCTATTCTCAGGAAGTCGACATTCACATCGTGCTGCTGGACATGCACATGCACGTGATGACGGGCCTCGAAGCGCTGAAGGAACTCAAGCTGCAGCAGGCAGAGCGACCGTGCATTCTGATCACGTCTGAGACTGATGAGCAGCTCCGCAACGATGCCTTCGAGGCGGATGCATGGTCCGTGCTTCCTAAACCCGTCCGGCGAGCGGAATTGTGTACGACGATCGTGGAAGCACTCGTTGATGCCTACGACGATTCCGCCCTGCCCACTACGTTCGACGCTTAGACACCGTAGCTCGCTTCGCTCGTACCAGCCAGTCAGTTGCCAGCTGCATTCTGACCGGCTGTGGACCGTAGTTGTGAGATTTCACGTTCCCGTTCTGCTTCGCGTTCCGGCGAAAAGAATCGATCAACGGACCCCTGCATATTCTCAGTCATCCGACTGATCATTCGTGACCGCATGCCCTTGTCACGCAGTTTCCGGTCGGCCTTCGCCTGAACATCCTCGATCCATGTCGTGAACTGTTTCTTCGCCGGAACACGTGCATACTGGTCAAGCAGCGAGGTGACAATCTTTTGATCGCCTCGTTCCGCCGCATTCTTTGCCCGAGCCACAAGGACACCTCGCAGAGCAATCGAGTCAATCAGCTGATCTGTCAGCAACTGCAATTCGCCTTCTACAAACAGACGGATGGAGTCATCCGGGAGTTCGATCGAGTCCGACGGGATGAGACCGGGAGAGTAAGGAACTCGAGCAAGCAGGGAAGTCCCGCTATAGACGCGAATCCAGAATGTCGGGTGGTTCTCGCGCTGAGGGATGACGACTTCACCGTTACGATCTGTCACCAGTCCGGTCTGTGGACCGTCCTCTTCATCTTTCCAGTGAAGCTGATAGGCAATTTTGAGGCGGTGGGCCACGAGTGGGCGGTCAGCCTTGCCTTTGAGCGTAATGCGAACTTTACTGTCTTCAGCAGCCGGTCGCTGTCGCAGTGCGAAGTACTGGTTCTTCCGGCCCCGACTGCCGAATCGCTCAATCGGAGAGTGTGTGATATAGAAGCCATGCACACGCCCTGGAGAGTAGCCTATCGCTGAACCATCAGACTTGTCGTCCTCCGGCACATCAACGCCCCCTTCTACACTCTTGCGCGAGGACTCGCCCGACTTCGTCCCGCGGTCAACATTGAGAACCCGGACATATGCCAGGTCGAGCTTCAGGAGTTTGTTGAGCTTCGTGGGATCTCGTCGGTTCATTTCGCGAACGAAGGGTCGCAGAACATCATTTTCAACCACCTGTTCAGCACTTGGGTCCGGAATTGGAATCGAACCGGCCTGAACCTTAAGCTCCATGATCTGTCGTTTATCCGGGTCGAGGAACTTTCGTTCATACAGGACACACGGTCGAAATGCATCTCGCAGCAGCTCCGTTGTGACGGTGCCTGCTCCGCGAATATCGCCCGTTCTCCGAGCGTAAACCGGCCCAAGTTCCTGAACTCGTGTGTCGTATTCGCGGCAACTGATGATGTAGTCCAGTCCTGATCGCTCAATCGCAACAAAGAACACCTTTTGTGTCACAGTTTCAGGCCATGCTTCAATGAGCTTTGCTTCTTCCAGCCAGTCAAGGTGACGTCTGCTTGCCGGGATCATCGTGGTGCTTTCTTCGACCGTGGCCTCCCATGCTCGCCCGTACATTCTGTTGATTGCTCCACGTGTGCGGCGCAACAGTTCTTCGCGGTCATCGGTGGCACGAAGGCAATCCAGGCCGAATCCGACGCGAACTATGACCTGGTAGGGCTGGTCTCGAAATGGGATAGGTTCTTCTTCTTCTTCTTCGTTCTCTTCACCGTCGGCCGACTGGGGGGGCTGATTATCTTCATCTGTCTTCGGCTTGTCGGCCTCGCTGTCCTGCTTTGTTTCTGAGTCGGCTTTCGATTCATCCTGAGCGAAGCAGGACGGGCTCCCTGTCAGTCCGAAGACCAGGATCGCGAGGAAACTCAAAGACTGCAGAAATGTTCGCATGGGGAAACACCAGTGGCGCTTCTGAGGGGGAATTGAATGTCTGTCAGCTACGGCAGCAGTGTCCATCGTTCTACTCCGTGATAAGTGCTGATCGGACGACCAATGAAATTCTTCAGACGCTGTCGCGGAAAGACCATAAAATCATCAAGCTCCCACAGAGGAATGATGAACGCCTGAGCGGTCATGTGTCTGTGAATTATGTGAAGTCGCTCCTGAGCCTCGAGGAAGCTGGTGGAGTAGTCCAGGTTGATTAGTTCCTGTCTGAGCCAGTCCGGGTAGCCATCCAGTTTCGAAACATCAAACTGATTGTCTGTCAGCAGGACCGACCACAGATCAAGCAGAGGCTCTTCCATCTGAACCACTCGGTACATGAAGTCCCAGTCGTCCGGCGTCTCACCCTTTTGGTTAGCAGGGATTGCTTCGATTTCGTAGCCCAGCATCTCCCATCGTTCGAGCATCTTCTCCACTGCAAGTTCGACCATTGGACCGGGTTCGTAGAGCATTTTCAGTTTCGGTAGTTTGATGTGAGCGACAGCCGCTTTGATTTCATCCGCATGCTCAACACGCCATGTTTCTTCGTCCCATTCCTTGTCTTCCGCGAGCCATGCTTCTTTTGCCTTGGCAATGAACGCCTGCTTGTCCGGGACACGCAGCTGTTCCTGTGCTGCAACTCGAAGGAGAAATGACAGATAGTGATCGTATCGCGGTGGCTCCACGAGTGGACTGCTGGCGTAACTTCCTGCGTGCCATGGGGCACTGGCCGGACGGCCATAGGTCATGTCTTCATCTCGCAGCAGGATCTTTTTGAGCAGATTCTCGCGGTCAACTCCGAATGAGAGTCCGCGCCGCAGGTAGGTGTTGCGAACTGTTTCTGAATCAGGGTTAAAGACGAGAATGTGGTTTTGGGGAATCGCATACTGTTGAACGGCAAACCGGGACTTGAACTTGCGGAAGATATCAATCTCCCACGGCCGCAGATGCGGAATCATCTCCAGCTGGCCTCGATTGAACGCTCGGATTTCTTCCTCCCGGCTGGCGAATTTGACTTCCTCAATCTCCGCGACGTGATAGAGCTTTACGTTGAGGCCATTGGGTTCCGGGATCACTCGGCGGTAGACACGCCTTTCCGGTGAGTGCTCTTCCATCTTGAAACGCGTCGACAGAACGCCGTTAGTGTCCGTGATTGTGAACCGCATCAACCCTTCAAGAAACAGAGGCACGCGGTTGAAGCTGACCTGCAGCTGAGTCGGGGATCGCACCGAGAACTCACGAACAAACGACGCCAGTCGCGGATTGAATGAACTGGACCCTTCGATGAGCTGCACGCCCAGTTCATCGGCGATCTGGTTGGCAGAGAGAATCGGTTGCGAGTGCCAGTGTGGTCGTCGCTGTCGAATCGTAAAGACAACTTCGCGGCCAAGGTCCTGCGGGTCCCAGACTTCGAAGAAGCTGCTGTCAAAATATGTGACGTCGCCCACGCGAACCGGTTCAAACAGTGGGACCAGTGTCAGTTCCTCATGCCGACGGTCTGCTGCCAAAGGTACCGGAGAAATGACGTCATCTTCTGAGAAGTGATCCACCGGAATGCGGATCTTTTGATATCGAGATGCCAGCTGGGCGTACTCGTTGAACTGACCTCCAACCGGTCGCCAGATTCTCGCGGCCTCCCGAGCAATATCCGCTGCCATAGCGGGCTTCCCGTCCCGGCTCAACTGTTGCGCTTCCCCAAGTCGAGCCGTCATCATCGCCGTCAGCTTTGTCGTCCATTTCTGCACCACCTCGTGATCAGGGAAGTGCCTGGCGAATCGCCCAATGTAGTATCGGGCCCGCGGGTAATTCTCATCGTCTGCTGCTCCCTTGATCTGATCATCCAGCAAGCGGGCCAGCATCTTTGGCAGCTCGGGGTTCTCTATGTTGCGTGCAGCGAGTTCGTCCAGCAGAGCGAGAGCTGCCGGAATGTCACCGGCCTGTGTCTTGAGTTCTGCTTCGCGGAGCAACAGCTTCTCGAAGAAAGGGACGGCTCTTTCCCAGCCCGGCGCCTGGCGTTCCACCACCATAAGCAGCTCATAGGCTTTTCGGATGTCACCTTCCTTCAGCAGCTCATCAATCTGATTCAGAATCAGCATCTGAAACGAACGTATTTCTTTCACCTGGCTGAATGAAAGTTCATAGTCAGTAAATCCTTCGCCCTTCAGCTGCAGCTCAATTCGATTGAGGCCAGTGAGCTCTGTTCGCTCTTCAGGAGTCTTGCGTTTCTTGTCAATCAACTGCTGGCGACGTTTTGTCTTTGCTCCCAGCGGGTCCGGTCGAGGATAGATTGGTTCCGTAACGATGACGTCGTCATTGCCGGTCACCACCCAGTCGAACTCGTCTCCGCTCGTATACGCATCCATGAGTTCCTGAAATGTGGGCAGAGGCATGTCCTCCAGCTTCAGGAATTCCTTCTCTTCCTCGTCCTGCGCGAATGCCGGAACTGTTATCGCGAGCATCAGCACAGCAGACCGGAGCCATCCTGCCGGTTGGACTGCATCTGATTCTTGGAAACCGTGTTTCATGGATCAGTCCTGCTTCAACAGGTCATTGATTCGGTAGAGCGTTCCATCAAGGCCGATCACCAGCTGCATGTCACCAATAACAATCGGACCACGCTGGGCGTCCTGTCCGATCGCAACGGATTCCCCAACTGGTTTGCCGTCTGCGTCCAGACGCATCACTGTTCCGTCTGACAGACAGGCGATAAATCCGTCGGCAACCTGCAGGGGAGCACCGGCAAGCGAGTTGCCATTCAACGCGATACTGCCGGTTTGCTGGAGTTGCTGTGATCGAGAGAAGACTTTGATTTCCCGACGAGCCACTTCGACAAAGACTCGGTCTCCTGACACAAACGGAGAGGCCGTTGCATTCTGGCCGAGCGGCAGTTCGTGATACTTTTCGAGCGTCTCCGCCGAGTACGACTGCAGCCTGCCATCAGACGTACAGGCAAACAGCAGATCACCACCCAGAGTAGGACGCAGATCGATTGGGTCAACAGGTGTTTTGCTGACCTCGAAGAGCTGAGGAGTTGGAGACGACCGATATTCAACCCGGATCGCAACATTGTCTGAAGTGATTCCCAGAACCTGACGCGGGCCGACGGCTACAAGGCTCTTCCAGCTCGTCTGTTGTTCGGTCCCCTGAGCGGCTCGATAGTCTGAAACTGACGAGACAGACTTCACGGCAGTCATCTGCATACGACCGGTCTGAGCGAATACGACACCATCATCCAGGGCAACCGGAGGTACTTCCGGACGAGACCGCAGTGGCCATCTCTGCTCCAGCTGACCGGCTGGCTCGAATGTCCAGATACCTGGATCATCACCGCCGCAGTACGCCGCGACGCGTCCATCTTTCAGTGTGATCCCACCCACCTGCTCTGTCAGGCCATCGGGAAGCTCAAAACTGGTGACGGCTTCAAGAATGAATTCGCCTTTGGAAACTGAATCGAGCGGAATGCGGAAGACCTGGCCAAAGTCTGCGACAAGCAGCAGGTGGCCGGGTGAGTCTGACGGGGAGATGGAAACGACGTTTGTGCCGATGACGGTTCGCCAGTCGACTTCCATCGTCTGAGGATTCACACGTGAGAAAAAGACGGACGATGAGTAGGACTCATTGGTCGTGACATACACGCTGTCACTGCGGACCTGGATCGGTCGCAGGTGAGTTCCGGGGGCCGTCTCGTTCTTATTCAGTTCCACGTTGTCCTGGAAAACATCAAATCGTCGCAATGATCGACTCGCCATCCACAGGTCGTTCTGTCGTCCCGGCAAAAGGTAGATTGGGGCGGCGACAGCATCTTCCAACTGCCCGGCATCGATCTTCGCAAGCGGATGCTCTGCTTCCGGAGCGTCTGTTACGTTGAACACTGTGACACGCTGTGGTGTCGACGGAATGTACAGTCGCTGGCCTCGCAGCACACAGGTGTCACGTACCTGACCGTCGACGGTAATCTGTTCGTTGCCACGAACCGAGAGTTTGCCTGTCTTTTCATCGAAGTCCAGGACTCGGAGTCGGGCTTTGGTTGCAACGTCATTGTCTGCCAGCATCACCATCGAACCGGTGGTGATCATTGGTGACTCCACGCTGTCATTGCGGTGTTCAATGTGAGAAACGGCCGTGCATTCCAGTGGCTTCAGTGTCAGCGTATAGATCACCGACTGATTGCCGGGGATCACAAGATGCTTCTTGTCCTGAGTCAGTGCGGGAGGGCCGATGACAGGCTGATTGAACGTCAGTGACGAAATGATCCGTCCATCGTTCGCGGAGATCTGAAAGATTTGACCGCCGACTGTTGTCACAAAGATCATCTGCTGGTCGATCAGTGGTGGCCCGGATGGTCGCGACGGCACACTCTGTCGCCAGACGAGAGCCCCGTCTGCCTGACTGATCAGGATGAGTTCTTCCGCGCCGGAGTGCCATGCCAGCAGTCCGCTGTCTTCGCGAGACGGATCAATCAGCATGGGGGTAAACGGAGCGTTGCGGCCGATTGTACGGAACCACAATGGCTGACCGGTTTCAGCATCGAGGGCGTAACAGTGGTCCACGCCGACGGCAAATACGCGTGTCTGCTGCGACACCTGTTCGGTGCTTGCCTGAGTTCTGAGAGTCAGTGGCGCTCCCGTGACTTCGGAGCTGGAGTAATCCTCGGTGATTGCTGCCTTGCCGACCTTTTCGGCTTTGGTGTTGTCCTGTTCGGCCTTCAGGATACGATCGAGCAGAGCCACCACTTCCGTGTCGGTCCCGAGTGCCGTAAACTGATCAATGAGTGCCTGGCGAGCTTCCAGAGCGGAAAACGTATCGTTGGCTTCAAGATGAGCGTTGATTCGTGTCATCGCATCATCGAAACGGGTTGCCTTACCAATGGCGGCCTGCGCCTTGGCCTGAGCGGCAAGCAGTTTCTCATGGTCTGACTTCTTGGGTTCTTTCCCTGAGAACCTCAGCCACTTAGTTTCTGCGTCTTTGCTGAGCGCAAGGCACTCTTCATTCTTCTTGGCCTCCGCCACAACGGCTGCCACTCGACACATCCTTCTTGAGAACCTGATCAGCTTGTCGTTGTGTTCTTCAAAGCCGGGGAGGTCCTGACACACTTCAACAAACTTGTCAATTTCTGCAATGCCTGCCTTCACCTGATCGATGGTATAGCGATCCGCGGTCGTGTACTGCTGGATTCTGGCCAGATGCAGGTTGATTCGAGCTTCAGTAGCAAACTCTCCTTCAGGGTAGCGAGTCAGAAACGACAATAACGCTTCTGCTGCCTCAGCATAGGCGTGCTGATCCAGTTTTGCTTTGGCGCGATCATAGTCCCGCTTTTCGCTTTGGACGACGATCATGATTCCGACAACAGCACAGACGATCGCCAGCCCGACGATCGTGATCATCAGCCCCATAAAGAAGGGCGATTTCTTAATGCTTTCTTCGCCGGGTCGCGATGCGCCACCAGACAGGCGGTCGCCAAGTTCCGCAACTCGTCCACGTTTAAGCTGTTTGCGGCCCTTTTCCGCAGAGTCATCGAGTTCTTCGACTTCGTCGAGGTCTTCAACTTCCTCTACGTCATCGAACTCATCAACTTCTTCAACGTCATCGTAGTCGTCGTAGTCGTCTGCCACTTGGCACCTGGTTTCTAATCAAAGTCCTGTTTGTGAATAATCGGTTTCCGATCAGTTCACTTCTGCAATCTTGGTCTTCACGAGCAAGCCGACTTTCGTCGCGGCATCTGCCACCAGAATCCGTTTGTCATGGGTGGAATCCGGGTCAATCTGCAACTGTAATTCCTGACTCTCAGCTTCCGGGTCCTGCGCTTCCTTCAGCTTTGCAACGATTTCTTTGAAAGTCTTGACGGGCTCGTCATCAACAAAGATCTCATTATTGGCATCGATCTCACAGCTGATTGGTGAGTCCGGCGTTTCCTGCTCCACGGCAACAGCTGATGCTTCGTCTGCTGTGGCAGCTTCCATGTCCATCTTTTTCTGCAGGTTGAACGATGCAGTTATCATAAAGAAGATGAGCAGCAGGAATGTCACATCAACCATCGGAGTAAGGTCCATCTCTTCCAGTTCCGGTGGTTCGCGATCGAATCCGGAACCATCGTCTTCTTCCACTTCCACCCAGGACGGCAATGTGGCGGTCACCACGCCCTGCTTCTTCCGTGGTCGTTCTGCTACTGGGACACGTTCCCTGCGTTGTTTGCGTTCCATCGAAAACGACGACGCCTGGCCCATGTCAGTGTTGGCCTCTTCCACAAAGTCAACACGGTCAATCTGCATGGTCGAGCCGGCACCACCGTTGGCAGGCATTTCGAGTGAGTACTCACCGTCATTCTCCGTCCCGGCCGCGGGCGCCGTTTGTTTCTTTGCCTGTCTTCCTGCCGCGACAACCGCCGCGTCAAGTTCGTCCAGCAGGGGCAGCTTGACCAGATCCAGCTTTTGGCCCTGCTTGTAGGCCTTTACCAGCTTGCTGAGGTCAGCCGCGACGTCAGCCGCCGTCTGATAACGCAGCGATCTGCGTTTGGCCATCATGCGATGCACAAGCCGACACATTGTCTCCGGCAGTTTGGGGTTCTGGTCGTGTAGCTGTGGGGGCGCTGTGTTGAGGTGCTGCACGGCGATTGCCATGGCACTCGTGCCTGAAAAAGGCGTCTTGCCACACAGAATCTGATAACAGGTCACACCAAAGGAGTAGATGTCCGAACGAGGGTCAAGTTCCCGACCGTTGACCTGCTCGGGACTCATATACAGCGGAGTTCCCAGCGTCATCCCTTCACGGGTGATACTTCCCGCATCCGGGTTGTCGTGCAGCTGAGCCAGACCAAAGTCTGCGACTTTGACTTCGCCCTTCGCCGTCACGAGGATATTCTCGGGCTTGATGTCACGGTGAACAATGCCCGCCTGACCAGACGCTTTCAGCGCTGAAGCCACTTTGCGAATCAGGTGCAGGCAGGAGCCGATATCCGGCACACCCTTCGTCTTGAGGATGGTCGAAAGGTCCTTGCCCTGCACATATTCCTGCGCGATGTAGTGCAGGCCGTCGTGTTCGCCGATCGTGTAAACCTGAACGATGTTGGGATGATTCAGGCCGGCTGCCATCATGGCTTCCTGCTTGAAGCGAGCCAGCATGACGTCGCCAGATGTAGCGATCAGCCCCGGCTTCATCACCTTGACTGCCACGTTGCGATTAAGGGATGTCTGTTCCGCAAGGTAGACGTCCGCCATTCCGCCACTGCCCAGGTGTCGCAGCAATCGGAATTCCCCGAGTATTTTGTCGACGAGATCCGCCATTACTTCTTGTCCTTGACCGCAAACGTGATTCGAATTTCGTCAATCTCCTGTTCGTTCACGACCTCCTGAATGATCCCCTCTACGTCGCCCGTGTCGCCGGACTTGACGTTCCGTTCCGCATAGATCATTAGCTGCACGTCTTTACCACCGGCTTTTATCACCATCGCTTCCAGGGCCGTTTTAAATCCATCCAGGGACCCCATTTTTTTCCCTTCAAGGATGATCTCTGGTTCGCCACCCGGTCTCTTGGCGGCAAGGATTGTCAGGTTCTTATACGCAGCAATATTGTCCGCGTCGCCGTTCTCTGACGTGGCCAGGTCCTGGTCCGGAGTTGCCTGCATTGTGGAGGTCACCATGAAGAAAATCAGCAGGAGGAAAGTGACATCGACCATGGGGGTCATGTCCATCTCATCCTCTGTCCGTTTGTTGCCCTTGGGAAGCACGACTTCTTCGAAATCGTCCCCGTCTCCATCACCGGAACCTGTCTCGGGCCCCTGTCCCCCGCCCGAGGGTGGTTCTTCCTGCTTCCAGGCATCCCGCGGTCCCGCGCTGACTACGGGGGCAACCGGTGTCGGGGCCGGGCGAGCGGTCTTCTGGGTGATGGCGGCTGCAATCTTCTGGTAGTCGGTAGAAGACGAATTGCCGGTCGGCTCGGCCGGTTCTGCAAGGTCAAAACTCTCGTGGGCTTGCGGTGGACCGGTCGAGGGATCCGGGGACTGCCCGGGGGAAGTGTCAAGCAGACCGAAATCCTGCTGTGGCTGAACGATGGTCGAGTCGTCAACCGTGACAAAATTGTCACAGTCGGCACAGCGAACACGCTTTCCGTAGACGTGATCAGCAGCTTCCCGGATGGATTTGCAGACGGGGCATTGAAAGGAAAAGCTCATTGAGGTTCCTCCACTGCTACCATCACCGGTTTTTCGATGCCCAGCGTATCAAATGATTTTTTGATGGCCGCAAAGACGCGGTTGGTATTCTGGTACTTGACCCCAATTTCCGTTTTGATGATGACGCCTGAAATGTCCGGTTTCTTGCTGAATTCCTCTTCGATGAACTCAGAAATGGATTCATCCTGTTCCTCCGGG
>CAJWGB010000052.1 GCA_913031625.1 uncultured Planctomycetaceae bacterium
TCCCTCCTACTCAGTCGCCTTCAGTACCTCGCCAGTTTCTTTAGGCAGTTCAGATCCTGTCGCCCACGCCACTTCATGAAGAAGCTGATTATCCCTCTGCGATGCGCTACGGTCTGGGGTGTCAAGATGGGGGTTGCCGCATAACGGTCACACTGGCTGGGTGACGGCCAGGTGCTTGATTTCAGATGTCGCCCGGATTCGCCGGTCCAATTTACGCTATGGTTATTCATTCTTTGCAGGCAGGTGCTTGCCAAATTGGTTTAACAATTCACGCAACTCCTTTACGAATTCCATTTGTTTCTTCGTTGTCTTTAACGGCAGGCGCAAGGTGACCATCAGATGACATTTATTCCGACTGTCGTTTGGATAGTAAATGTGTTCCTTAAAGAACTCTCGCTTCGTGATCCCTTCACTTCTGGCGTAGGCCGGCTCTGTTTCCAGATCCCCCGGGCGGTACCAGACGTTACACCAGACACCGTCGTCCATTGGTCCGCGTTCCGGAGCTAGTGGCGCGGGGACTACTTTGGAGACTACTCGCGTGACATAAATGCGCGTCGAGTACTCGAATCCGATTGTGTCCTGAAACCGATACGAAGTTGACCCGGGGTAATGACGGGCAGCGAGTTCAGCAATCGCCTGATGCAGTTTTTTGAGTGAAGGACTTGCCGCATCTTCCTGAGCAACGGCAGGAATCGGCAGAAGAAGACAAAGAGCAATTTTGAGAATCAGACTGTTTTGCATTTCACTGTTCCGGGAGATAACAGAGCCGAACGCTCCAGCTCCGGCGAAATAATGCAGAGCGATTCGACGCATTTCATATTTGACGCATAACAACACGCGAAACCGGGCGGTGAAAGTACGCGTTGATTTCAGGTTTCACCGAATCCGCCGCTCCGGTTCACGCAATTATTCGCTGGCACTGGCCGTTTGACCTGGAGTAGCGTTCGCATGCCATCGTAAACAAATTCACTTTCTGACTGCCGGTCAGACTTCTCCAGCACACAGACGGAAGCGGCATTGTCCGGAAGCACTCACCCGATGATTCATCGAGACAGAGTTCGTTGATGCCAAAGTCCAAACTGGTTTCCGATGCCAGGCTGTGCCCGCGCCAGAGGCCATTATACCAGCAGATGACTTGAACCAGACTCTATCGTGGAGACGGGCGCCGTTCTTACCAAATGTTTACAACTCAGGATGAAGGCCCGTAGGAACCGGCCACACCTAACTGATTGCGACCCTATTCGCTGGCGGTACGAACCACGCGGAATCCGAGCGCGGGCCCTGTTGTACCAGTAGCAGATCCGCTTGATCGACTGGCCGAATAACCACCAAGGTACATTCCTTCGGTATAAGAACCAACGCCTCCTCCTCGATGGACTCGAAGTGGGTCTTCGTCTCCAGACTCGGGGGCTATGGGGTCTGTCTGGGACTCGCGTTTGTACCTTCCAGCTTCATCGCTGCACCACTCCTGTACATTCCCAAGCATGTCAAAAAGTCCCCACGGATTAGGCTTCTTCTGGCCCACGGGATGAGTCGTTCCGTCAGCGTTTTCGCGGCGCCACTCGTAGTCCTCATAATTCGTTTTATCTTCGCCCCAATAAAAACGAGTCGTCGTTCCCGCGCGGCAAGCGTATTCCCACTCGGCCTCAGTTGGTAAACGGTAGGCATGCCCCGCACCTTTCTCGTCAGGATGTTCGGAGAGTCTTTTGCAGAACTCAACGGCATCGGCCCATGTTACTCTTTCGACGGGATTAGCTGGCCCGTCATGATAACTCGGGCAACCGACCTTATCCCCATCTACTGGTAACACAAGCACCTCGCTACAGTGAGGGCATTCGACCTCCTTGGTAACCCCCATAATCTTCTGGTACTGCTCCTGCGTAACCGGATGAATTCCAAGCTCAAATGAACATGTGAGTGTCACTTCATGCGGAGGCCCCTCGTGTTCCTGACCATCTTCAGTACCCATGGTAAATGTCCCTGCCGGGACCAACTTAAACGTCATGCCAATACTGTTTGTTAGCCCTTCTTCGCCAGTCACGTGCTTCTCCAGATTCGTTGTTCCTGCAAATTCCGCGATTACTGACACACGATGGTGTCGCGATAGGCGTCAAAACTACAGATTACTCCGTCTAAATCAAAGTTAACTCTCAGGCGAAGAAAGAATGGCCAGCTAACAACAGACGTTGCTGAAGAATGTCAGCACCCGTTACCGATGCTTTCCTCCAGCGCGTCGCTTTCAGGCATGTCCCCACGCAGCGCACGGCGTCGCGGCCGCTTGACGGGTTGCGTCTGCGAAAGAGTTAGGGCTGACCCTGAAACCCAAACGCAGACCGAGTACGAAAGATACGTGTGAGGACTGCTCCTCGGTGGCCTGGGGGACTCGACACAGTAGCAATCAAGGTTGTTCCGATTCCTGTACCCTGTCGGACAGAGTGATCGCCCAGACATAAAACCGCAGCATAAGCCCTAGAGGTACCACGGCTGCAAGTATCATCAATGCAAGATTTGCCAGTTCTCCATTGCCCTGCCACGTGGCCACGGCCCAAACCGCCAGGCCCACGGGAATTGCCACGTAGACAAGCTTGTGTACCAGCTTGAGTGGATAAAACCACCACCAGACAAACACAGCGCTTAAGAGAATTATCAGCAGCTGAACGGGCAGGGAGTAAAAGGGGACCTGTGTTACCAGCAGTTGGTAGCGATTGTCCGTTGTATCCCGGCCATGCAGGTGGCCCTGGCAGCCAATACGCTCATCCTCCTTCCAGCGGGAAACTCCTCTGTTACACCACTTCGGAAAGAAGAGCTCAATCTGCTGACCACTCTGATCATGCAGGTACTCGACCCCGTCTTTTGGACGGTCGTCGACAAGCTCACCAATGACCGTCGTGCCGCCGCTATATTTGCGCTCCTCCGCATCTGAGACGATAACATTCAAAGCCATTGAGCGTGTCGGCTGAATGTCCTTGACGACGAACTCGAACACGCAACTGTTGTTATCGGGAACTTTGGGGGTCGTTTGCGAACCAAGTTGGTCGAGCAGCTCCGCGAGGTCGTACGGGATGGGGTGATTCCTAAAAGTGGTGTTGCTTAAGAGAGTAACCTGCCCTCGTGAATAAAAACAGGTTCTGAGCTGGTTGGGAGTATTTCCGGTGATACAGCCCGGCAGTACGCTCACCGCGGCAGTTTGATCCACAGGACGTGGAGTCGGTCCTCAAATGGATTAACACTCGTTGTGCCAGCCGAGGACTGGCCATGCTCGGTGCCCACGACGGTATTGAGGATTCCCTCATGAAGGAACAGAGGCTGTCAGCAGCGAACAACGTCCTGCGGTCCAACCCAGCTCAAGGCTGTTACGAAGAGGATTGGGTCTGAGAATTCAGATGGTTACGAAGGTGACAAAAACGGACATTTGTCCGGTTCCCATCAGTAAATTAGTTCTGGATTCGATCGGCTGAAACGACACCGGAATTCGAACCAGCCCCCCTGTGACTAACTTCGCAGCCGATGCCAGGCATGCAGCGAGCGTCGCCACGCTGTCGACCGGACTAAAGAAATCGGTACAACTGAAAGAACACAAACGCTAGGATTTGAAGTGGTTGACAGCCAGCCACCTTCGAATACGTCGGTCGTTAACAGGCTGGATCCCGCAAAGAGTAAATCGGCGAAAGAGAGCCGGCGCAGCTCGACTAACGGTCAACATCGATGATTAATCAACTCTGTCAATTGACAGCCCCTCTGCTTCTTCTGGTCGCCACCAGTGCATCGGCTGAAGACGATTATGGCTATTCCCTGATCCGTGTTGTCCGCGAGCAGCCGGGCGAACCGTCCAGACCGAGGATTGTTCTGCCGAAACCGTTCGCGTTGCATACCGATGGAAACTTCGAATGGGCGAGTCGGGCGGAGTACTACGTTTACGTCACAGGACCGAAGCGTGAGACGGCGGCTGCGGAAATTCATTGGCCGGGGGTGAAGATCTCCGATGTCATTGTGGGCGACGATCGGCTGGCCCTGCGCCGGGCGGGCGACAAGGTGCGGGTGAATGTCCCGGTTCGCCACGGCAGGTTGAGCAATCTCAAAGGCGTCGCTCACGACGCCTGGAATACACTGGAAGTCTGGTCTTTTCATCACGAGCGGGATCTGAAGATTCAGGTTCCTCACAATGACCCGGACCGGGCCGCGGGCATCTACGCCGAGCAACCGTGGGTCGCCCCGCAGTCGCAAGCCGCGTTGAACTTCGTCTTCGCTGGTCGCGAAGTCATGCGCGACTGGAAGTTGCACCATGAACTGGCTGCCGAGGAAGAGAGCTTCGTCGAGTTGATGGGATTTGAAACCAATAATCCTTTGCACGGTGACGCTCCGCCGCACTGGCATCTCTCTGCGTTCTGGCCCGACAAGCGTCAGACACCAACCGCTGTCATGTGCATTCCGCATTTCTATATGGATGACGCTGGACGCGTGACATCCAACGGATTCAGCACCTACGGCCCCCCGGAAAATGGCAAACCGTCGAAGTGGCAGCGGAGCACCCTCGGACCAGGGGAGCCAGCGCTCTACAAAGATCGAGCCGGGAAAGTGCGGATGGCAGTCACGATTCGCAATGATGGCGGTGTCGATCTGGGGCCGAACGCTGATACAGTGACATACAGCATCCTTCCTCAGGACGACGAGGCGCTGATCATTCGCCACGGAAAGCCGTGGCGGCTCGTCAGGGTCAGCGACGATGTCAGGCTGTCCTTGTTGTACTGATTGGCAACAACGCGTGTTCTTGCCCTTTTGCCTCTGAGCTTCTGAGAGGGCGTTAACGGGGTTGTCCGGTTCTTTCGCAAGTTGGCAAATCGTTCAGCTTCTGAGTCCTGAGGCGAGAATATGAAAGCGTCCGGGTCGGCTTTGAGAAACTGCCTGAGGACGCGTTGACCTTCAGGGCCAATGAAGATTCGTCTCCTTTTACCGCGCCGTTTTGTCTTATGCCGGCTAGGTTCATAGCACCATGCCTCCGAGTCTGATCGGTCAATCTGTCCCCACGTCATGTTTCGGACTTCCTGAGGCCGCATTCCTGTCAGTAATTCCAGATCTACCATACCGCGGAGGACTGATGTGAGATGGCCGCGAACGGCCTCAATCTGCTCGAGAGTCACCGGCTTTACGTCGCGCTGTTCAGGGATATCGCCGCACCGCCCCGCCTGAAGGTTGCGTAATTCTCGACAGGCCTGAACGACGGAAGCAGGAACATACTCTTCCGCCGCCCCCCAGCGCAACATTCGAATAATTCTGCCAATCCGGTCATTGATGACCCCACGAGTAATTCCCGTGTCGATAATCCGTTCGCGGACGTGCTTCAGCTTTCGGGGACCAAAATCCATGGCGGACTCACTACCGAACATGGCCAGGAGCGGCTTCAGGCTGAGTCGAATCTGGCGGACTTCATTCAGCTCCTTCCCGCCTTCATCAACGTAGTACTCCCGACAGTACTTCATGTACTGAACCGAGAGATACCGCAACGTAACATTGGCAGTGTCGGGCGTTGCCTGGCCTGTCAGGTACTCAGCAAGCAAACGGCCGTATGCGGTCTTCGATTCCTCGCTATTAAACTCACCTGGCAGGTAGTGAGTTTTCCCATGGATCGTCACCTTGCCACAGTTTCGGGCCTTGTGGCGGACGTACTTTGGGATGGGTTTTCGCATGGCAGGAGACCTTTCAAAAACGTTGATCGGGTACAAATCGGGTACAACGATCGTTTTCGCGTCTCACCGCCGAAGAGCGGGTTTCCCTAAGTGAGGGAAAGACAAAGAGTTAGAGTAGTCGGGATGACAGGATTCGAACCTGCGACCTCTACGTCCCGAACGTAGCGCTCTAGCCAGGCTGAGCTACATCCCGTGGGAACGACTATTTAAACGGGCACTTTTTGAAATGTAAGTCCGGCCACGGTTTTGTTGCCGACTTCTGAAGAAGTCCAGTGCGTCCGTGGGTTCTCTCACGAACGCACAATGTCACGAAGAATTCTCTGTGCTTTCGCGTGCGAATTAAGGATGAGCAGTCACACTGTCAGGTCGCTTGATGCGCCCATTCTGGGTCACCTCGGCGCGGGCCGATCGGCAATGGCACTGACACGCACACGATGACAGCCACTCACAATCGCCGAATTGAGTCAATGAGCATTACCCCAGACTGACGCGCTCGTCCGGGTAGGTGAACCGCGTTGACTCGCCGGGGCTTGCCATGGCCAGCAGCATCGTGATTGGTCCGACTCTTCCAAGGAACATCACCAGACAAATCAGCAGACGCGATGGCAACGTGAGGTCAGGGGTCACCCCGGCAGAAACTCCCACTGTGGCAAAAGCGCTGGTGGCTTCAAAGAGGTGGTCCAGAAATCGTTCCGGCTGTTTCTCAAAGATCACCAGCAATGCTGTGGTCGTCAACACAATGAAGATGCCAACAGCAATCATCGAAAGAGCACGAGACACCTGCGCTGCCGGAACCGTGCGGCCAAATGCCTCCACCCGATCGCGACCTCGAAAGACAGCGCGGATATTCAGAATGGTAAGGGCAAAGACGATCGTCTTGACTCCGCCGCCGGTTGAGCCCGGTGCCGCACCGATGAACATCAGAAAGATGGCCAGGAGTTTTGTGGCCGGGTGCATCTGAGCATGATCCACCGTATTAAATCCTGCCGTTCGAAACGTAACTGACTGGAACCATGCGTCCGCAATTCGTTCGCCCGCCGTGCTGTCTGCTGCCGGCGCCAAAGACTCCAGCAGGAACCACAACACCGCCCCTCCTGCCAGCAGTCCGAAACTCGAATACAACACAAGGCGGGAGTGCAGTGACAGTCGACGGCGTCTGCCTGCCCGGCCGACGGAAGTTCGGCGAATGCCCGTGAACCGCACCCGCAACGCTGCAAAAACATCCTGAACAACCGGAAATCCAAGTCCACCAAGAATGATCAGCCATGACAGCGGCCCCCAGATCTGCCAGTGGGAACCCTTACCAAGGAATCCGTCGTCGTGCAGAGAAAACCCCGCGTTGCAGAATGCACTCACTGAATGAAACAGTGCGTGCCAGATCTGAGCCCCGCGCCCCAGATCACTCCAGAACGACAGCATCAGCAGCATGCCTGTCAACTCGACGACCAGAGTGAACAGCAGAATCGTGAACAGCAGACTGCGGGAGTTGTTAACACTGTCGGAATCAAGCATCTCGCGCAGAGTTCGCGCCTCGCGAAAATGCATGCCCTGACGGCCGCTCAACACAGCAATGAATGCCCCCACCGTCAGGATTCCGAGTCCTCCGATCTGGAACAACGCAAAGATGACCGCGTGTCCGGTTGCGGACCAGTAGCTGCCGGTGGGTTCAACGATCAATCCGGTGACACAGCTGGCGCTTGTCGCGGTGAACAGAGCAACGTTCCATTCTGCAGTCTGCGGCGAGCCATCTGCTGCCGGGGAACGACAGACGGGTAACCGAAGCAACAAGGTGCCGGCAAGAATCACTACCAGAAACGAAGCGACGAGCAGAATTGCCGAATTGTGAGTCTGGGCTGCGAGGCGTCGGCAGCCGCCGAGGATCGCGGCAATCGAAATCAGGCCATGACAAATGTGTGCCCACGCCAGTGCTGACCCTTCGTCTAAGCTGACCATGCCCGTCACACACAACAGCAGACCAACAAGCCAGATCACCGGTAATAGAAGTTTGGCTGAGTAGAACGAATTAAGCAGCCTGCCTTTCTGCAGCGTCAGAGCAAGCCGTACTGCCCGCAGTATGGAAACGGTAACGAGTGCCGTGATGACGACACCTGACAGTCCAGTCTGCTGAAGCGGCGTGGTTCCGAACCCTGAATCCATGACAATCGCCAGCAGACCAGCGATCAAGGCTGCAAGTTCAATGCGGCCAAGCGTCTGCAGAAGCGGCTGCCAGCGACTTCGAGTGAGTCGCCGACCAAATGATGATTCGGAACCGGAGTCAGTCATCCGTGGTCTTAAAAACGAATCTCATGCAGGAGCGGCCAGTTCTTGCCCGTAACAAAGAGCCGCTTCTTTTGTTTGTCGTAGGCAATTCCGTTCAGCACAGCCTCACGCTGACCGCGAACAGCTGCTGGTCGGAGCGGACGAAGGTCGAGCCAGCCTTTGACCCGTCCCGTCTTTGGATCAATCTGTGCGATCAGGTCTTTGTACCAGATATTTGCGAACACCTGACCGTTCACAAATTCCAGCTCATTCAGATTGCTTACCGAACGGCTGCCATCCCGAATCCGCAAACGCCTGACCATCCTGAACGTCTTCGGGTCGACGAACCGCAGATCCGCTGAGCCATCACTGATAATGAGATGAGTGCCGTCATGCGTAATCCCCCAGCCCTGTTTCAGACGGCGGTCGATATCAGACAGACGCACGTATCCGGTCCGTTTCATTGTTTTGGCATCCCAGAGGATGATATAGCCGGCTTTCCATGTGAGCTGCAGAATTGTGTTGTCCCACACACAAATTCCTTCGCCGAATTCGTTGCCATTCAGAGCACGATCCACGATCGGCCGGCCCGTCTCAAGGTCGACTGTTCTCAGTCGTGATTCCCCATAATGCCCCGTTCCCTCCATCAGCTGTCCGTTGTGGACAATCAGCCCCTGGACAAATGACGAAGGATCATGCGGATAAGACTGGACCAGTTTGACGGGAATGATGGGTGCATCGCCGGCCCCCGATGACCACATAACAGCGCCCAGAGCGGTGGCGGCCGTCAGGAGAATGGCTGCGGGCATAAGGCGTCTCCATCGGCTGTGCGGAGCCGTTTCAGGCTGGGATGAGGCATTGTCCAACTCGTCACTCATGCCGCAATTCTATGCCAGCCGGACACCGGAGCAAACAGGAACTCCGCCGGTCTCCCAGATGGCATGTTACATCAAAGCCACAAACAGCCCTACCAGCAGCGGCCCAGGCAAGAGCAGCAAAACAGCGATCGCGCATCCACTCTTTGGTTCCGGAAAACGCTGAGGATCCTCTTCTCTGAGGCGAACCATCAACGCCTCAATGAAGTTTTTGGCACCCACCAGACTGCATCCGGTGGCATCTCGATACGCCTTGATCGCCTGAATCTTCTCCCCATCGGCGAGATGCTCGGTGATCACCCGAATCGTATCCTCTGAGAGGCTTCCACTGGTATCCGGCGACTCTCCACCGGCCAACGCCTCCACGAATGACTTCGACTCCGCCAGTGACGCATCCGTCATTTCACGATGCGCTTTGACGGCGGCGATCAGACCATCCGTCTCGTGGATCTCAAGGATTCGCTGTGTCTGGTCGTCGGACAGGTTGCTCATGGTGACAGCTTCGATTCTGAAGGTTGCCTGTGGGTCAAGCTGCGGGTCAAGGGATCTTAGAGGGAGATGGGGGGATCAACAAATTGACGGCACCGTCGCTGCAGGCAGAGAGCCAGCGGATGGGGACGCACGTCGAAGGGTCAGGAGACTGCCTGACAACGCGCGCAAACGTGTGACAATACGAGATTACGTGTGACAACGGGGCGCGAACCTGCACACGGGCGCGTGCACCCTCGGCTGCAGGTTAACCGAATGGGGAATGCAGGCGGCGCACATCGGCACGAGTCAGCCGGTCTGCGTCTCAGCGACTGCTGGTACTTCCTGCGGGGTGCCGCGCTGCAGCAGATAGATCAGGAAGTAAATCGCTACGGAAATCATCGACAGCACAAAACATCCCGCCCACAGCACTTCGGAACCGTGATGCTCCAGCACCCAGCCACCCAGAGGGACACCACCGGAAATACTGATGGCAAAGCAAAGGCTGAAGACGCCCATGTAACGACCGCGCATCGATGCCGGCGCCACGTCCGCCACAAAGGCCTGCTTGAACGCGGCCTGCACAACCTCACCGATCGTCCAGATCATCACCGTGATCAGCACGAAGACAGCGGATGTCGCCACGCCCGTTAACCCAAACCCAATGGCGATCAGGACCTCACCAGCAAGAATGGTCAACAACCGGTGTCGATGCTTCAGAATCTGATTCACGGGGATCTGCAGGATCACAATCAGGATCCCGTTGATCGACAAAAGCGCGCCCACTTCCTGCTTTGAGTAGCCACTTTGACTAAGGTGCATCGGCAGAGTTGAGAACCCCTGCATGAAGACGATGCCCGTCATCAAAACGGCCGAAGCAAACAGGAGGAAGATACGGTCACTTAGAATGTGTCGGACAGCATCAGCAAATCCCACCTGTTCCTGCGCGTCCTCTGCGGGCCCGGTCTGACCAGGATGAGTCTCCCGGATCAGAAACAGAATGATGAGTCCATACGATGCGGTTGTCAGAGCATCCCCCCAGAACAGCCACTGAAATGAGTGTTCGGCCAGAAAACCTCCAACCGGAGCAGCCACGGCAAAACCGAGGTTGAACGCGATATACATCAGCCCGAACGCGAGGGGGCGTTCAGCCGAGGTAACGAGGTCCCCCATCATCGCGGACGCCGCCGGGCGATAGAGATCCAGCGTCAAAGCAAACAGAAACAGAAACAGCAGGATTGAGCCGCGTGTCTCCGCAAACGACAGGCAGAACAGCCAGACTGGTCCGCCGAGCAACGCGGTCAACATCACGGGACGGCGACCAAACCGATCGGCCAGCTGGCCGCCGGCAACAGACGCCACAATGGACCCAAGGCCGGAGATTCCGAAACACGTCGCGGCAAACGTGATCCCGAACCCCAGATGTTCGCTGATGTAGATCGTCAGAAACAGAATCGCGAACGAACCTGCTCGATTGACGAATGAGCCAACGCACAGGATGTAAACAGGAGCCGGGAGTGATCGATACTGCTGAAATGCACGGTACAGATGCCCCCCGACTGACTCCTGTACAGGAGCAGTATACGGCGAAGCGGACGTACTTTGGTTGGCAGAATCAGACATTGGGCAGCTCGGACAGAGCGCGTAACGGTGGCGGCATGAAGTCGCAGGACGCCGTTCAGACACACCGCCTGACAAAAAGATCAGCCCTTTTCGCAGTTTTGTCAGGGCAGGCAGCATGGCGTCAGCTTTGCTGTCAGTCCACCAGGTCGGCAGGCCAGTCCGGCACAGAATCCCATTCTGCGTCAGTTGTATCAATCAACCGAGCGAGAACTGTCGAACCGTGCCGGGATTCCGCCACTGGACGCGCTCCGGCAGGCAGTTCTCGGAGTGACGGGCGCAGGTCAGCAAGGCGATGGATTAACAACAGCAATCCTCTCTGCCGATCAGCATCATACTCGAATGCTTCCAGCCGAATTCGTCGCTGTTTGACGACGGGACTCATCTGCTCAAGCACAGGCAGTTGAAACTGATGGCTGACTGGAGCCACATACACGGTGGACCCCTCCGGCACCTGTTGCCAGAACTCTTCATTCAAACCATCCGCCCAATAACCGGCTTCCATCCCCAGAGCCTGCCCTCCTGCTGTGCCTCCGACCAAAACACTGTAGCTATTCATGGAGAACGGGCTAACAACATTCATAATAGCCGGAACTGCCAGCGTTCCACAGACGAACAGAAATGCTCGGCGCTTCTCCATCACCGCGATTGCTCGAGCGGCCAGCAGTGCCAATGGAGGCATGACTACCAGGAACAATCGAGTCCCGTCATAGACCGGGGTGCCAGGCAGAGAGAACACAATTATTGGCCAGACTGCAGACATCGCCAGCAACGCCTCGACAGTGTTGAACTTTCGCTGCACACATCGGGCGATGAGCAGTACCAGAACACAAGCTGGCAGAGTCAGCAGCGTCATCACAAACGGATAATGCCACGGAACAAGTTTGTCGGTGTATCGATGTCCGAAATACCAGGCGTACAGGCTGGGTCTGACGGGTAAGTTCCGGGCGCCTTCCTTATTGATGACGGCGGAATGTCCCAGAAACTTCTGAATGTTTGCCATGGGATCCAGCCACAACCACGGCCAACCGGCAAAGAAGACCAGACCACCCAGTATCCCAAAGACTGTAAGGGGAACGATGGCTCGGTACCTGAACCGCCAGACAGCCCAGAAAAACACCAAAGGAGGAAACAGAATTCCCTGTACCTTCGTCAGCAGCAGCAGCCCCCACAATGCTCCGGACACAGCAGCCTGTTTGATGGTCGGCGGTTTCTCCTTAGTCCACCAGAACAGCAGCGGCAGCAGCGCCACCCACCACGCAAGGCTCGTTGCCGTTTCCAGCGCCGCCAGTCGAGCGTGTCCGACGACCCGAGGCATGAGCATCAAGGCGAGGCCGGCAAGGATCGCCGTCCGGACATCAAAGGCTCTCCGAGCAAACTCGGTTAACAGCAGGACAGTGATCGCAAACGCAAAACACGATCCCAGCCGTGCGGCCGGGACATTGAATCCTGTTTCTTCTGCGCCGGACAGGAACGGCCCCGTCCATTCGTGAGCGATCCCGAGCAGCAACCTTCCCAGCGGCGGGTGGTCGGGAAGATAGTTCCTGTCACCAAAGACTTTTTCAACACCATCCTGAGTGAACAATCCGGGCCCATGATCCATGAGCGCGGAATAGAGCAGGTATCCCTGATGGATATTGAACGACTCATCAATTGTGAGTCCGGCACCAGGGGGGAGACCGGATTCCGGCTGCCCATGGTTGATTCGCAGTCCGGCAACTCCGAACGCAAGGCATGCCAGCAGCACGGAAATGCCGCCGGGGATCCATGATGATGACCTGGGCTTTGACAAGTGGGCTCTCTTTCGTCGAATACCCGTCCTACGTTACCCCGAGGTGTTGTGCTGGACGGATTCACAGGTCGATCGTGGAACTGCTGGACAATCGTCTCAATGCACCGGAATTCCGAAAAAATGGCATTCTCCCGGACGGATTCCTGTTTTTCGGTTCCTCACAGATATGCTCTCAGCCAACGCCAGCATAGCTCATTGGCAGCTCCGTGTTTATTTCAGAAGTCTACGATTCATTTCAGGGGGAAGGACCCCTTGCCGGCACGGCGTCGCTGTTTATACGCACGTCAGGGTGCAACCTGCGCTGCAGCTTCTGTGATACTCCATTCACGTCATGGCACCCGGAGGGAGACCAGGTCAGCCTCGACGAGCTGGCCAAACAGATTAACGGGTCGGCAGCGGAGCACGTCGTCATCACTGGTGGCGAACCAATGCTGGCCGCTCAGCTCACAGAACTGACGGACGTCTGCAAAGCGGCCGGAAAGCACGTGACCATCGAGACAGCAGGGACCGTTCGCAGGTCCGTGGAATGCGACCTGATGGCGATCAGTCCCAAGATGGCAAATTCCACACCAGATGACCCGGTGTGGCGTGTTCGGCATGAGGAAACGCGCTTTCAACCGGCCGTGATTCGAAAACTTCTCGAACGATTTTCCTCCATTCTGAAGTTCGTCATTGGAACCGAGCAGGACGTTGCCGACGTACAGGAATGGCTGGCACAGTTTCCCGAAATCACGCCAGACCAGGTCTGGCTGATGCCTCAGGCGATTACTCGTGAAGAACTTCAGGCACGGGAGTTGCTCGTTCAGCAACTGGCTGCAGACTGCGGGTTTCATTATTCGCCACGACTGCACGTCGAAAAATTTGGTGATCAGCGAGGCGTTTGATTGCCGCCAGCGTTCGTTTGAATCTGAAAGAACCGCTTATGCCATCACTCATCATTACACTCGTCGGTCCAGACAAACCCGGACTCGTGGAACAGGTGTCCAACGTGGCGGGGGAACACGGGGGCAACTGGCTCGAGAGTCGCATGTGTCATCTCGCGGGGCAGTTTGCGGGAATCGTTCAGGTATCCGGCAGCAGTGATGTGCTCAAGGCAATCGCAGCTGACCTCGAAGGCCTTGACGACTCCGGGCTGCAGATCCAGACGCAGACCGACGACACTGCAGCCACCTCCGAAGGGGGTCAGACATGGAGCGTCAGCGTCGTGGGCAACGATCGCCCAGGGATCGTTCGTGAGCTGTCTTCGGCTCTCGCGGGACAGAGCGTCAACGTAGAAGAGCTGACGACTCACTGTGCGGACGCTCCCCACGGAGGAGGAGCCATCTTCCGCGCTGAGGCTCAGGTTCGGCTGCCGACAGATCTTACGATTGAACAACTGCAGGAAGCTCTGGAAGGCCTGGCCTCGGACCTGATGGTCGACGTCTCGCCGGCTGGCGGGAGTGAGGGTTAGAGTTTTGAGTCGCCTTCAGTGAGGCTCCCACAGTTGCTCGGCCGTCTGGCAACGGCAGCTACGGATTGGATACGGCAACGGCCGAACTCTGAAGACAATCCCGTCATTTAACTGGCTGCTGCAGGCGCAAGCGGCTTCAGCAACCGTAGCTCGGCCCTCCGGTGAAACGAGGGTGGCAGACCACACGGTGACAGATGTCCCGGCTCAGAGAACCGGACTACAGAATGGCAGGCGATCATTCAGGCAGCACGCTACACTCCAGCCCATCGCATCTGATCCTGATTCGAGAGTGGTCCGCAACGAATGCCCGCACCGGCGCCAAACGTCTATGCTCCGCCCGAAGGCGAACCTCCGCGCGCCGTTTATCTGCATGTGCCGTTCTGTCAGCACCGCTGCGGCTACTGCGACTTTACACTCGTCGCTCGCCAGGACGATCTGATACCTCAGTGGTTGACGGCACTTGGCAATGAGCTGCAGCGACTGGATCGTCCGTATGAGGTCGACACCATTTTTGTTGGAGGCGGGACGCCCACTCATTTGAATGAGACTCAGCTGGAGGAGTTCTTTCAGCTCATACGATCCCACTTCAATCTCTCAGAGAACGGTGAGTTTTCCATTGAAGCCAACCCGGATGGACTGACGGATTCGAAGCTGACCCTGCTTCAGCAGTGTGGGATAAATCGAATTAGTCTCGGCGTGCAGTCCTTTGACGATGATGTCCTGCAAGTCCTTGAACGAACTCACAGGGCCGACGAGGCGCAGGAGGTCATTCATCAGTGTTCCGAGTTCATTCCGGACGTATCACTGGATCTGATCTTTGGCGTCCCCGATCAGCAGCTCGAGCTGTGGCAGACCACGCTGGAAACAGCACTCAGCCTTCCAATCAGTCACGTCTCCACCTACGGACTTACGTTTGAGAAGGGAACAGCATTCGAACAGCGTCGTCGTGCGGGTGATCTCCTGCCGGTGATGGATGATGTGGAACGCAACATGTATGCCTTTGCGATCGACGTGATTCCAGAATCCGGACGCGCGCATTACGAGACATCTAACTTTGCGATGCCGGGACACGAATGCCGACACAACATGGTGTACTGGGATGCGTCCGAGTATTTCGGGTTTGGGCCGGGAGCTGCCCGCTATGTCAACGGCGTCCGCAGTACCAATGCAAGAAACGTCACCCGCTGGATTAGAGACTGGCTGGAAAACCGTGATTCACTGCAGGACCACGAAGTGCTCAGTGCAGATGCTCGCGCCCGCGAAGCCATCTACCTGGCGATGCGACTGGTACGGGGCCTGAATGTGCCTGAATTCGAAACTCGATTTAATGTTTCACTGACGGAACTGGTCGGCAATGAAGTGACACACCACATCGAGGGCGGAATGCTGGAGGTCGTGGATGGCTGGCTGCGGCTGACTCGTGAAGGACGGTTCGTTGCCGATTCCGTCATGATTGATCTGGTGTGAAGCCACCGAAGCGATGGGAACAGTGGAATCCACTGAAGTCGCTTGGAATAATGTATGTACTGCCTGTTGAATCTCTTCCGAATTCGGACCTCAAACCATGAACCGCATCGTCTCTTCACTCGCACTCCTGAGTCTGACAACCAGCCTGTCCGCCAATGAGTGGTCGCGATTTCGTGGCCCCAACGGAACGGGCGTTGGTTCGGCAGACGGTATACCTGTGGCATTCACGGAAGATGATCTGAACTTCAAGACTGCTCTGCCAGGTGGAAGCGGTTGTGGTTCTCCTGTGGTTTGGGGAGAGCGAGTCTTTGTGCTGAGTGCAGATCCAAAGACAGCAACTCGATACATGAACTGTATTCACGGCAAATCAGGCAAGGTGCTCTGGTCAAAGGAATACAAATCCGAATCCCATCGTCTGCACACTCGCAGCAGCTATGCGTCCTGCACACCCGCCGCTGACAAAGACTATGTGTATGTGGCATGGTCCACGCCGTCGTCCACTCTGCTGAAAGCATTCAGGCATGAGGACGGTGCGGAAGCGTGGAGTCGAGACCTGGGCACATGGCAGAGTCAACATGGATTTGGAACGTCGCCCATCGTGTACGGCGACCTTGTCATCCTGCATAACTCTCAGCAGGCCGCACAGCTGAAGCCCGGTGAGGAACCTGGACGTTCGCGGATGACTGCGTTCGAGCGGACGACAGGGGAAGTAAAATGGAGCACAGATCTCGTTTCCAAAAACGTGTGCTACTCAGTCCCCTTTATCCATAAAGGCAAGGATGGCAGGGACGAACTGATCTGCTCGTCAACCGGCAATGGAATCTTCAGCCTGGACCCGCTGACCGGCAGTCAGAAGTGGTCGCTCAACGACGGTCTGTTCGCCATGCGAACAGTTGGGTCGCCAATCGCCGCCGGAGGACACATTTTTGGCAGCACCGGGTCCGGACGCTATTCCAGCAACTACATCGTTGCCGTTGAGCCCGGTGCCAATGCCAAACTCGCGTACAAAATTGAGAACGGCAGCAACTTTAAAGCACCCTATGTTCCATGCCTGATCGCAGATGGAGACCTCGTGTTCTGCCTTTATGACAAAGGCTTCGCCAGCTGTGTGAACGCTCGCAGTGGTGAAGTCCTGTGGATTGAACGTACAGGCGCCGCTCTCTCCGGATCTCCAATTCGCGTCGGGAACAGAATCTATGCTGTGGATGAGTCTGGAGTCGTGTGGGTCTGGGCCGCATCAGAAACGTACAAGCTGCTCGGCAAGAGTGACCTTGGTGAAGAGAGTCGTTCGACCCCTGCAGTTGCCAACGGTCAGATGTATATCCGCACCTATGGTCATCTGGTAAGCGTTGGCGGTAAGTGACCACACTCCGCTCCCTGTTGTTCAACCGGCAGTGACAGAGGCTGGCGGAAGAGTCTCAGGAGAGAATAGTTATTCCCGGGAGGGGCGACCTGCGATCACACTGGACGTGTGCGCCTGCGGCAGCCGCATACGGCGACTCAAGGTCACGAGAAGAGAGTATCACCAGTGGTCCTCCTGTGGTGCCGTTGTCGCTGCGGCAGATGGCAGGGGACTCTGCAGCCGGCTATTTTCATTTTCGGATCCCGGTGTCGTCCGGACCGTAGTCATTGAATTCCCAGCCGAAGGCTGCGGAATAAGAAACGCTTTGCTTCATTAAGGTCCAGAGCGGGGCCGGCATTTGATCCAGGAAATTCGAATCCCCCCCAGCCCGACTCTCTGAGTCGGGTGACAGGCGGCATTGGCAGTGTCGCGGCTTTGCCATTGGTCGGGGGATTGGGTACCCTGGAAATTCGGCCGGACACGTGAATGTTCTCGCTGACCGGCATTGTTGAGATTCCTTCCGTGGAGATTCCCGTGATCCGCCGTGCACTCACCTGCCTTACTCTGCTTACTCTGTTCTCTGTTGCGGCTCAGGCGGCCGAGCCCATTAAGGCTCTGATCGTTGACGGCCAGAACAATCATCGTGTGTGGCCGACCACCACGAAGATGATGAAGTCTTATCTTGAGGATACCAGGCTGTTCACCGTCGATGTGGCAACCGCTGCTCCCAAAGGGACCGACCCCAACTTCAAGCCGGAATTCAGCAAGTACGATGTCGTAATCAGTAACTTTGGTCATGGCGCCGCTGACTGGCCAAAGGAGACTCAGAAAGCGTTTGAGAAGTTTGTTTCAGGCGGCGGCGGCTTCGTTGTGGTTCATGCGGCCGACAATTCATTCCCCAACTGGATTGCCTACAACCAGATGATTGGGATTGGCGGCTGGGGCGGACGCAATGAAAAAAGTGGTCCCTATGTTTACACCGACGCCGACGGAAAAGTGATTCGGGATACGTCTCCTGGTCGGGGTGGAAACCACGGGGCTCAGTGGGAGTTCCCAGTGGTCGTGCGTGACAAAGATCATCCGATCACAAAGGGCATGCCCACTGAGTGGCTACACGCGAAAGATGAACTCTACGACATGCTGCGTGGACCTGGTCAGAACATGCATATTCTGGCAACTGCAGAGTCCAACGTGACAAATCGTCATGAGCCAATGATCTTCACAATCAAGTACGGCAAGGGCCGCGTCTTCCATACGCCGATGGGGCACGCTGAGTACTCGCAGGAATGCGTCGGTTTCATCACCACGATCACACGAGGAACAGAATGGGCGGCCACTGGCAAAGTCACCATTCCAGTTCCCGACGACTTCCCATCTGCAGAAAAGACAAGCAGCCGGAAGTTCGCAGAATAGTCGAGTGTAGCCGCGATAAGTGCGGCTTGAATCGACCATCGATTCCGGTATTTTGGCCTCCCTGTGCGGTGAACCAGATTCACCACACTTCTCTCATATTAACCTCCTCTCTTAGGAGCTCCCTCCTTATGTTCAGACTGTCTCTTACTGCCGCTGTCTGCTTTCTCCTTCTGCCCGCCGTGTCCCACGCGGAGCCTCCGGAAGGATTTGAAGCGATCTTTAACGGAAAGGATCTGACGGGCTGGCACGGTATGCCCCACTTTGATCCGCGAAAACTGGCCTCGATGTCCGAAGAGGATCGGACTGCAAAAATTCTGGACTGGACAACGGATGCGAAACAGCACTGGAGTGTGGAAAACGGTGAACTGGTCAACGATGGCCACGGTGCGTACCTGACCACCGATAAGGACTACACCGACTACGAGCTGTTGATTGACTACAAGACCGTGCCAAAGGCAGACAGCGGGATCTACCTGAAGGTAAATCCTCAGGTTCAGATCTGGGACTATACGGATCCCGGTAAGTTCGGGATCGGCTCTAACCTTGGAAGCGGTGGCCTTTGGAACAACAGCAAGGGAGCTCCAGGTAAGGACCCCAGCGAGCTGGCAGACAAGCCTTTCGGCGAGTGGAATTCATTCCGAATTCGTCAGCTGGGTGCCCGCACAACGGTCTGGCTCAACGGCAAGCTGATCGTGAATAACGCCATCATGGAAAACTTCTGGGACCGGAAGTCTCCGCTGTTTCCAAAGGGTGCCATTCAGCTTCAGACTCACGGCGGCGAAATTCGCTGGCGAAACATCTACATCAAAGAGTATTCCGCAGAGGAAGCCAACGCCGTTCTGGCTGCCCACGACGCCCAGGGATTCAGCTCACTGTTCAACGGCAAAGATCTGTCGGGCTGGCAGGGTGCAGTCGACAACTACGAAGTTGTTGATGGTGCGATTCGGTGCAAGAAGGGACATGGAGGGCTTCTGCTGACTGACGAAGAGTATGCCAACTTTGTTGTTCGTCTCGAGTTCAAACTGCCACCTGGCGGAAACAACGGTTTGGCGATTCGTTCCTCAGGCAAAGGCGACGTTGCTTATGCCGGAATGACGGAGCTTCAGGTCCTTGATTCTGAGCACCCCAAGTATGCTCGTCTGGATAAACGTCAGTACCACGGTTCAGCCTATGGAATGGCGGCCGCTCATCGTGGATTTCTGCGAGAAACCGGACAGTGGAACTATCAGGAAGTCACCGTGAATGGCTCAACGATTATGGTAGAGCTGAACGGAAACGTAATCCTTGATACGGACCTGTCGATGATTAAAGAATACATGGGGAATCGACCTCATCCAGGCAAAGAACGGACAACTGGCTTCTTCGGATTCGCGGGTCACAATGATCCGGTTCTCTTCCGAAACGTCAGCATCAAACGCCTGCCATAATCTCCGCCGCCCAAAGGCCACGAAGATAAAAACAGAAACGTCGTACCAGGAGTCGGCTCACCGGAGGGTATCTGCCCTTCCGCTGAATGACTGCTGAAAACCTGTCGGCGCAACACCTGGCTGGTTTGGGGTCCGTTTCAACCAGGTCCTGAGACGACATCGCATCAACTGCCAGCTGGTTTGAGCCGGGATGTCAGCGGAACGACCGAGGCCGCCCGGTTGAGCGGCCCACTCCTGCGTGCATGAAGGTCGTTCTGATTTCAGTCAGCAGACTGACCATCTCGAATCTGTATCTGACGTGCTTCGTACTCCGGAGCCTTCCGCAGCTGAATCGTCAGGACACCATTAAGAAGACTGGCGTCGATACTGTCACCTGACCATTCCTGCCCGAGTTGCAGCGAACGTTCAAAGTTTCGGCCACAACAGTCAGGATCCTCTGCGGCTGTTGTTCCGGACAGCGACAGGGTTCCGTTGTCGAACCGCACACCAAGCTCAGACAGTGCAAAGCCAGGCACATCGCATTCGACAAAGAGACTGCCGTCGACTTCATAGATCGAGAGCCGCGGAAATGACTTCGGCACCGCGTCCCCCTCGAACGACCGAACAAGAGAATTAAGGCTGCGGTCAAGTTGATCAAACAGATTGAATCGTGGTTGTGTCGAGGTTGTCATAATTGTTCTTTCAATAATGGGTAATGAGCAACAGGGAACTCAGCGAGATCAGGAACCCTGCCGGATTTCGACTTTCACTGGCTTGAGTTCCTGCCGCTCCTCAAACCTGACCGTGAGGACACCGTTCTTCAGAACGGCGTCGATCGAATCCGGATCCAAATCCTCAGGGAGTTCCACGCGGCGTGAGAGTGGCCCGAAGAACCGCTCATTACGTGCCATCTCCTGATCTGGTTTTGGCCGGTTGGCGCTCAATTCAAGCACACCGTCCTCAATGGACAGCTCCACGTTGTCCATCGCCACGCCGGGCACTTCGAACTCCAGCAGAAGGCCCTCGTCCTGCCGACGAGCAGTCAGGGGAACGGCGCAACCGGCAGAGCGACAGCTGCGATTTTGATTGGCCTGACTAATACGACGCTCAAACTCTCGGCGAATCACAGCAAATGGATCCAGTGTGGCGTTCACTCTCATGATCTGACTCCTCGATTTAAAACATTGAAACACCTCGTACGCATTCAAACCACATGCCAATTCAACAAATACCTCATAACCCACTACACAGAAACAACTTACAAACAACCACACAGACACCGAAAGTGCCATACTGGCACCACCACCCAGATAGTCGCGGGTGCCACAATGGCCGATCTTGGTAATTGCGCTGTAAAAGTCAGCATAATCGTTAAAGCCTGGCAACCTCCGCACCCGAAGAGACTTCTACCCCTTCCTATGCGCACAAAATCAGGGTGCAATGATGCCGATCCCATACTCGCCAAAGCCCATCCGTGCCAGAATGGCACTTCTATTTGCCGCAGTCATCTGTACCGGCCTGGCAGGCTGTCATACATTTCATGGCGGCATGTACAGTGGGCCTCGGTTAGGGCCAATCGTGGCACCTTCCCGAAGCCATGTCAGTCCATTTGGCCAGTTCCCGGGCCCCACAAACCAATGCTGTCAGAACACAGACCTTTACGAGGTACAGGGGAAACGGCAGCCATTAGTTCGATTCCGGCCAGGTATGGGTGGAACATGGCCTGCGGCCAGTAACTACCACTCACACCACGATCCGGGTGTGATTCGAGGGCTGAAGTCGCACTGCCAGTGCGAAAACTGCAGGTCAAAACGTCGCCAAAAGACAGTTCGGTATCGCCAGAATGCCGGCAGCGGTTTCAACCAATGCTGCAATCCGTGTCAGTCCTGCTTTGACACCCATCAGCCCGGTTGCCAGACATGCTCAACATGCAATGGAAATGCGTCCAACTGCGCTGACTGCCACGGCGATAGCGTTTCTCCGCCACACGTTCCACCGATGAATGAGACCTATGATTCAGATCCGGGGGAGCGAACATTCGAACATGAGGATGCGCCAGGACCTCCGACAGAAGAAGAACAGGACTTGAAACCGGCGGCACGCGTCTTTCCGCCACCGGCACCGGGTGTCACCCAGACAGGCTATTTTGACCCGGTTACCGGGACACTGCAGCCGTCGGCGGGTAGCCACCCACTGCACACAGTCCCTGGAGAACTCGTCATTCAGCGACGAATCCAGTAGCAAAGAAATTGGTTTCCTATGACCAGAATGCAGGGTTCACGGCTCCGTGCGCTGTTGAAATCCGCGATTTGGCCACCATACTGTTCGATTCTCTGACGCCGTCAGAGTCGATTCGGAATTTGCGTTCCGACCCGCCGATTATTGTTCCCTGCCGCCGATACGCCGGGCCTGAGGCAGTTTGACTGCCGTCGCGGGAACCTTCTTTTGATTGTAACACCCAACGTGCGGAGCATCAGATGTCTGCCAGTACGGAATTCCCGATCCCTCTCAGCGATTACAAAGTTGTGGCGCTGGACCCTCAGCAGCCAACTCTGACCGCAGAGCAGAAGGAACAGCTGGCCGCCAATATTCAGCTTTGCCGTGATGCGATTATTTTCTTCACCGCGATCGCTGATGCCAAGGGCCTGGGCGGACATACGGGAGGACCGTATGACACCGTACCTGAAACCCTGATCATGCACGGCTTCATGCAACACGCACGAAACGGGGGAAGCCCGAACGTGCTGCCAATCTTCTTTGACGAAGCTGGTCACCGTGTCGCGACCCAGTACCTAATGGCCGTTCTCGAAGGCGACATGGATGTTGAGCGGTTGCTCCACTATCGCGAGTATCTTTCTCACCTGCCGGGCCACCCTGAACGAGGCTTCACTCCGGGAGTAAAATTCAGTTCCGGCCGACTGGGGCACATGTGGCCCTACGTCAACGGTGTGGCCATTGCGAATCCGGACAGTGTCGTCTTCATGCTGGGCTCCGATGGATCTCAGATGGAAGGCAATGACGCGGAAGCCGCTCGCCTTGCCGTGGCCCAGGGACTCAACGTCAAGCTGCTGATCGACGACAACGACGTCACCATCGCCGGACATCCTTCCGATTATCTCCCTGGCTTTGACGTTTCAAAAACGCTCGAAGGACATGGACTGTCAATCGACATCGGTGACGGCGAAGATCTGGATTCCCTGTACGCACGAATGTGCGCAGCCGTCACATCAGACGGACCAGTGGCTCTGATCAACAAACGAAAAATGTGTCCGAACGTCGACGGCCTGGAGGGAAGCGCACACGGCCATGACGTCATCAAGACTGCTGTCGCTGTCGAATACCTGAATGCCAACGGGCGTGAAGCAGCAGCGGAATATCTTGGAACCGTCACCAGGGGTCCCGGAGGCCCAACTCATCAGGGCTCGGATGCATCCAGCGTCGGCAAGAACCGCGATCTGTTCGGCAGAATTCTGAATGAGATTCTCGACGGGATCGCTGATGAAGAACGAGTCGCCTCTGTTCGCGTCTTCGACTGCGACCTCGAAGGCAGCTGTGGTCTGAATCACGTCCGGGCTAAACACCCTGAAGTATTCGTCCGCGGTGGAATCATGGAACGCGGCAACTATTCCGCGGCTGCAGGCTTCGGCTATGAGAAAGGCAAACAGGGGGTCTTCGCGACATTCTCTGCGTTCCTTGAGATGGTTGTGTCTGAAATCACGATGGCACGCCTGAACAGCAGTAATGTTCTGGCGCACTTCAGCCATGCAGGCTGTGATGACATGGCCGACAATACGTGTCATTTCGGCCTGAACAACATGTATGCCGCAAACGGACTGCCTGACGAAGGTAAGGATACGACCCGTCTGTATTTCCCGGCGGATCAGCATCAGTTCCGAGCCTGCCTGAAGCGAATCTACGGCGACGAAGGACTGCGATTCATCTTCTCAACCCGATCCGGCGTCCCCGACCTGCTGACAGAGTCCGGTGAGCGACTTTTCGGTGACGATTATGTGTTCGAACCAGGTAAAGACGACGTCGTCCGTGAAGGAACAGCCGGGTACATCGTCTCATTTGGTGAAACAACCTATCGTGCCCTGGATGCAGTCATCCGCCTTAAGGAAGCAGGGAATGACGTTGGACTGATCTGTAAGTCGACGCTGAATGTCTATGATGATGACATGATGGCCAGACTGGTCGCGAGCCCGGCTGTACTTGTCGCCGAATCATTCAACGTCAACACCGGACTTGGCTCTCGACTGGGAACGGAACTCCTGAAGCGTGGCTTCAAGGGGTTGTACAATAACATTGGAACCAACAAAGAGGGTTCTGGTGGACTTTGGCAGCAGATGGGGTACCAGGGTGTTGATGCTGATGGCATTCTTGCTGCGATGACTGACCTGCTTGGGTAAGCGATGAAAGACGGCTTTCTGGGATACCACACTTCGTTCATGCTCGACTTTGTCGTGTGCGCCCTGGTTGTCGTTGTGCCGTTGCTGCTGTACAGCCTCTGGCTGGTCAAAGTGAAACGAAAGTACAACGCCCACAAGTGGCTGCAACTCTCGCTGGGAATCATCCTTCTGGTAGCAGTTGGTCTCTTCGAAGTGGACCTGCAGATTGTCCATGGTGGGTGGGAGAATATCGTTCGCAAATCAATTCCGGATGAGGCCGCGTTGCAGCAAAAGGTAGAAGAGGTTCGCCCATGGTTGTGGACACACCTGCTCTTTGCCGTCACCACACCATTCCTCTGGTTTGCGACGCTGTTCCTTGGCTTTAAACGATTCAGCGCGTCTCCTGTTCCCGGTGATCACAGTCGACTGCATAAGAAGCTTGGCTGGCTGTCAACTTTGGATATTACGCTGACTTCGGTGACAGGGCTCTGGTTCTACTACATCACCTTCATGCAGTAGATCCTCGTATCGACGTCGCCGTCCGTTGCTTGCCAGGAAATTGCATCCGTCGACATACGTCGTTTGGCAGCCTTGCCTATTGTTAGCCGAGACGCGTGAGCGTCCGGGCAGAGCACCGCCTGGCCGCTCGTTGACACCCGAGGCCCTGGCCTTCGGCTATCTGGTAACCGCTTCATCGCGGAGCGGCGCGAGCCACCCGGCCAGGCACGCTTACGAGTTGGCCGCCGGCCTGGGCAATTCGAATTCGGAAGGTGGTTCGGCCGGAGTGCTTGCGCACTTCCGCTCATGAAAAGCACTTCCTGCAGCAAAGCCCATCGTTGCAACCAGTGACCACGGTGGGTGCAATTTCCTCTGGCGTTACGGGTGCATAGGGGTGCATAACTATGACACCCGGAAGACGCGGCCCGCGCGATGTGGATATCATCCGGGGCATGGCACGGGGCCCTCATCAGTTCCAGTGACGGGTCAGGCCAGCAGTTCTTCCACGACGGAGCCATTGTCGATTAACCGCACTGGCTGACCCGACCGATTCGGAATCGTGGTTTCCGGCGAGATCCCGTGCAGGTGATACATCGTGGCGAGAATGTCTTCAGGACTGACGGGCCTTCGACTGACAAACGCGGCTCGTTCATCTGAGGCACCCACCACGGTACCGCCGCTGATGCCGGCTCCGGCCAGCATGACGCTGTAAACGCCGGACCAGTGATTGCGGCCGCCACCGCGATTGAAGTTGTTGATCTTTGGAGTCCGGCCATGTTCTGTCAGGCACAGGACGAGCGTCTCATCGAGCAACCCACGCTGTTCCAGATCCAGCAGCAAAGCGCTCATCCCGAGGTCAAAACCAGGCAGGAGTTCGTTTTCGAGCCGAGAGAAGTGATTGAAGTGCGTGTCCCATGCGGTGTTAATAACCTTGTATTCGTCCCAGAAAACAGACACGAGCGGACAACCGGCTTCCAGCAGCCGCCGCGCGGTGAGTGCCGACTGACCAAACAGGTTCATGCCATAACGTACTCGCACCGAGTCCGGTTCACTGCCGATGTCGAGCGCCTGCTGAAGCCGCGACGAGGTGATCAGCGAGTAGGCCATATCCGAAAAACGATCCAGACTGCGCCCCGGCGCTGATGCTCGAAGTGTCTTCTCTTCCAGCTCCAGCTGATCCAGCAGCGTGCGGCGACGCTGAAGTCGACTGGTCGACAAACCCTTTCGCAGCTGAGCCTCCTTTGACAGACGCAGTCGGCTCTCCGGCGTGATGCCCAGAAATGGGTCTTTGACGTCCACAGACTTCAGTGCACGAAAGAAGGACACACGCGGCGCACTACTGGTTGGCTCTCCGTCAAACTCAGTCCAGACCGGGTCATAACCGTGACCGAGGAATGTGGCGTATGGCCCCGAGCGTCTGGTGAAGGGCGAAAACGAGCTGAACTTCCACGGGAGGCCGATGCTGCGGGGGAGTCCATTGGGTCTGGGTTTGCCGGCCTGATCAGCAAGGTAATCGATTGCGCTGGCGAAAAACGGTCGGTGCCGTGTGTCGTATGGGTTTGTTTCACTCGAAAAATCGACAGCCGGAAATCCGGACAGCGTATACAGGTTAGAGTGATTGTTATACCCATGAGTCATGGAACGTACGAGAGCGATTCGATCCGTCAGCTGAGACATCCGCGGCAGCCCCTCGCAGATGAATGTCCCGGGCACGGACGTCCCGATTGCCCCCAGTTTGCCTCGAATCGCCTCAGGTGCTTCCGGCTTCGGATCCCAGGTCTCAAACTGCGATGCGGCACCCTGGAGGTAGACCAGCAGAATTCGCTTCGCTTTGCCGAACCCTGGTGTACCGCCCGTCTCGGCATGGGCAGGGGAAAGTCCTGCCATACCCAGAGCCGTCGACGCGAGAACATCGCGGCGAGGAGTGGAGTTGGCAGACTGTCGACAGGAGTCGCTCATGGCGCAAGGGAATCGGGAAACTCAGGAATGAGTTTATGATAAACTCGGCAGTCCGATTATACATTGTTTTCCTGGCACCAGCCTGAAACTAATGACGTGGCTGAGGGAGAGCTGGCAGTTGGTTGCGGATTCGGTCATGCCCGTCGACAGCTGAACCACGCTCTGGCGAGCGTAGCTGCAGAATCGTGATGTCGCTGCCGTCGACAGACGGCAGGAAACAAGCTGCGTCAACGACTGTCGTCTGTCACGAGCCAGGTTCCGTCACTGATACGGCCGGCGAATCAGGGTCTTCGGAAGGCTCCGACGTTTCAGGGGCTGCCGTCATCGGATCAAACGGCAGCATGCCACGTTCTTCCGAAGCGGCGCCGGCAGCGGCCTGCTGCCGGATTCGATTGTCCCAGTATTCAAGGTAATGCTGATAGGCCGGGTGATCGTCAGCCTGAGACTTAAGCATCTCACGAGTCTCCGCGACCAGAGTCTGTTCGTCCATGAGACTGAGGCGACCAGTCAGAACACGCGTCCTCAGAAAAACAAAATATGTATCCAGAACATCACAGCGACAGTAATCATTGATGCGATCTGCATGGCCTTCAAAGTACAGGTCCTGCACCTGTGAACCATCGATCCCTGATTTTCCGGGCTTGTAGATCAGGTTGCTTAACAGATTCAGTCCGCCCGTCATGCGGACTGCGCCAAAGTTGGAGAAGAAATCCTGCAGATCAATGTGGCGATCAATGTTGTACCGATTGCGTGACTGTTCGAATGATTTTGATTCGACGTTGAACCACGCCGGCAGGCTGATGCCGTACCGAAAAGCGCCGAGTTCGAGTACCGGCATGTCGTAGCCGCGACCGTTAAAAGTGACGAGGACAGGGCGATCATAGTGTTCCCACCCCTGCCAGAAGCGTCGCACGATCTGTTCGGGGCGAAACTCGGGCGGGTCAAGAACGGTCAATTCCTGCAGTCGAAAGTCGCGAGAGATCTTGGCCACGGCGACAGAAACCGGGACAACAAACGTTGGGGGCAGCACGTCACGACCTGTCCGTTCCAGCAATTCGCTTTGGTATTTGGCGATCGCTTCTCGGGGAGTCAGTTCTTCGTCCGGGTAGCGCACGCGTTGAATGAGGTCACCGTCCCCCACGGCTTCCACATCAAAAATCAGATATCTAATGTCACTCATGCTACCGTCCGTATGATCCTGAACCGGGTCGTGCGGCAACCTCATTTCAGAGCGAAATCACCTGCACAACCTTCCATTTCGCCGATGTTCACGTTTCAATGCCATTGTCAGCACAGAAGTGACTTACCAAAGCACGTAAAACAACCGCGTCTCACGCCCACATTTTTCGATTTTAGATGTCTCAGACTGATAACACGAGCAATTCGCCCGCTGAAGACGTGACGCCCGAGCAACTGGAAGAGCAGGCCATTCGGGGCCTGACCAATGCCTATCAGCGAATGCGGCAGGAAATCGGGAAAGTGATTATTGGTCAGGACGAAGTCGTTGACCAGTTGCTGATTGCCATGTTTTGTCGCGGCCATTGCCTGCTGGTGGGAGTACCAGGGCTCGCGAAGACCCTGCTTTGCAGCACAATCGCATCAATTCTGCAGCTGGCGTTTCGCCGCATTCAATTTACGCCGGACCTGATGCCATCGGATATCACGGGAACCGACGTTCTGCAGGATGATCCCGAGACCGGACTAAAGTCATTTCAGTTTATTCAGGGACCACTGTTCACAAACGTGCTTCTTGCTGACGAAATTAACCGCACGCCTCCCAAGACTCAGGCCGCCCTTCTGGAAGCCATGCAGGAGCGGCACGTCACGGTGGGTGCCAGCACGTATCGCCTGCCGGATCCATTCTTCACACTGGCCACGCAGAACCCGATTGAACAGGAAGGGACATATCCGCTGCCCGAAGCGCAGCTGGACCGTTTCATGTTCAATGTGATGGTTCGCTATCCAACAGCCGCAGAAGAGCTGCGGATTTTGAAACAGACAACCGGGAGTGAGACTCCCGAGCTGACTCCGATTCTTACGGACAAACAAATCCAGGCACTTCAGGAAGTCGTCCGCAAAGTTCCGTGTGCTGAGTACAACTTCATCTACGCGCGAGATCTTGTTCGAGCGACTCGCCCTAATGAGAGTGAGGCACCGCCGTTTATAAAAGAACTCATCAGCTGGGGAGCAGGACCTCGCGCTGGTCAGTATCTGATCCTCGGAGCACGGGCACGCGCTATTCTGGAAGGGCGGTTTCACGTCACGACGGAAGACATCAAGTATGTTGCCAAGCCGGTCCTCCGACACCGCATCATGACGACCTTCCAGGCAGACAGTCAGGGTGTTACTCCTGACGATGTCATCGAACGACTGCTGAAGTTCGTCCCTGTTGAGATCCACGAACAGGCACGCAGGAAAACCGGGAAGAAGACGGGCAGGTCCGCCTGATCTGCCCTGGCCGCAAAGCTGCTCAATCTCAGCAACTACTCTTTACCAATGCAGTAAAACGTTTCTCTCCAGCTGCCACGGCCACCCGTTGCAACGCGAGCGTAGATGCGGTTTTGACAAGCCACCATCGACGCGAATGCGATGTTGCCCAGCTGATTACGAGCGACCTCCTGATAGGAGTCCGGGCTGGCTTTAAAGACCCACGTGGATCCGCGTTCATTCGTCGCATAAATGTTGTCCCCAACCAGCAGCGGTGACGCACTAATGGGCCCCTCCAGTCGTTCACGCCATGTAATCTTTCCTGTAGCAGCTTCTCGACAGATCGCGATGCCATCGTCGGTTACTGCATACAGATGACCCCCTGCGAGGAGCATCGACTGTTCATAGCATTTCTCACGTCCGGTCCAGACTTCCTTTCCGGTTGAGGCATCCACGCAGATTGTCTGCCGGTCCGGATAACCTCCGCTGGCAAACACAAACGATTCATTCCAGACGACCGTGCCACACGTAGCTTCTGCGGTCCCGGAACAGCTCCAGTTCTCTTCTCCCGTCAGTGGGTCATAGCTTGCAACACGATTGTCGCCGCTGATGCTGGCAAGCTTGTTACTGCTAGTAACGGTTCCGCTCAGACTTACACTGTTCCACCTAATTCAAGTGTGGCTTTCGATGTTGGTACTACTATCACGATTATTGGTATAGGTGCAGGTAAGGTGACTTTGGCGCAAGGATCTGGAGTAACTATTAACAGTTTAGATTCTGAAAAAGCGATAAATGGACAACATGCTTCTGCCACATTGATTAAAACAGCTACAGATACTTGGCAACTTATCGGCAACTTGCAG
>CAJWGB010000053.1 GCA_913031625.1 uncultured Planctomycetaceae bacterium
CTCCCAGCGCGAGCAGCGGCCGCCGCGCGCGATTCTGATCGCGTGTCGTCAGCTGTGTCCGAATTGCCTGCGCGTTTGGGAGTCGTTCGCGTGGGTCCGCAGTAAGGCACTGGTCAATGATTGAGGCAAGGTGCCGATCGACACCTCTGACTGACCGATGCTCTCGGGGAGGTTGAGAGTTTTGAATGTGCTCCTTGTAGATGAACAGACGTTCCTGCAGGTTTTCTGCTTCTTCCAGCCTGCGTTGAATGGCGGCGTCGCGATACGGTGCCTGACCGGTCAGCATGTGGTACATGAGTGCCCCCACGGCATACACGTCCCACCGTGCGTCGGGGACGGCTTCTGTGTCCGCCTGTTCGGGAGCCATGTAATAAAGTGTCCCCAGACTGGGACTCTGCTCGTGGGACATTCGGGACTGGCCAAAGTCGCAGAGCCGCACCTGATACTGGCCGTCCAGAAGGACGTTGTCCGGCTTCAGATCACAGTGGAGAACGCCGGCACCGTGAGCCTCAATCAAGGCATTGCAGACCTCCCGAGCAATTCGCACTGTTTCTTCTGCAGAAACCGGACCGCTGGTCAGTTGTGCTCCGAGGGAACCGTTCTCCACGTACTCCATCACGTAATACGGTGGTTCTGCGTTCCAGCCAACGTCCAGCAGCCGAACGATGTTCCGTGACGAATAGAGGGTGGCGAGTTTCTCGACTTCCCGATTCAGTAATGACCAGTTCAGGCCGCGGCGATGGGGGTAATACTTGATGGCCACCATACGCCCGGTGTTATCTTCACGAGCCAGCCATACGGTCCCATACGATCCGGTCCCCAGCCGTCTCAGAACCGAGTACCCTTCAATCTCAGACGGCGGCTTGTTGCCCTGCAGACTCATCCGCCGCGCGTCTTCGCGCGCGTCATCGTCCTGAATCTCGGTCTGGTCTGAGGAAGTCATAGTCGGTGAAAAAGACAGGGAATCAAAGGTCTTTCGGCGACCATTTTTCCTGCACGCTGTTCACACAATGATACGCAATTAGATTACGTTCGCCATGCCCTGATTCCGGCCGGCAAATCAAATTGCCGGTTCTCTCCAGACTGCCGCACGACTTATGACAGATCAACGCCCCAATATTCTCTGGTATTGCACCGATCAGCAGCGATTCGACACGATTGCTGCCCTGGGCAACGAATACGTACATACACCCACAATTGACCGGCTCGTCCATGATGGCGTGGCGTTTACATCTGCGTATTGCCAAAGCCCCATCTGTACACCAAGTCGATCCAGCTTCATGACGGGCATGTATCCGTCTCGGGTTCACAATACGCGCAACGGCAACGATACGTTTCCAGGCGACCCTCCGCTGATCAGTCGCCTTCTTGCCGACAGCGGCTATGACTGCGGGATGGTCGGCAAGTTTCATCTTGTGAGTTCAGGGTACCGTACGGAGCCACGTCTGGATGATGGTTATTCGTTCTGGAAGTTCAGTCATGCACCACGCGATGACTGGGAAACCGGCCATGACTATGCAGACTGGGTCAAAGAACAGGGAGGTGACCTTGATGCGATGCGGGAGTCGGATGAGCGAGTACGTCCGGAACTGCACCAGACAAAGTGGGCCACCGATATGGCTCTTGAGTTCCTCGAGCAGGAACGCAACGGACCATGGATGCTGAGCATCAATATCTACGATCCGCATCCGCCATTTATCCCTCCCAAAGAGTACGCAGACCGTTTCAATGCCGACGATATGCCAGGTCCGTGGTTCAGGGAATCAGACGTCAAACAGCAGGCTGCATTTGCTGATGTCGATTTTCAGGGAGAAGTTCGGACTCCCGATGAGCATGAAGCCAAAGATTTGCAGGCGAAGTATTATGCGATGATTGCTCAGATTGATGACCAGTTCGCGCGTCTGTTAAAGGCCATCGATGATGCCGGTCAGACGGAGAACACTTTGATTATCTTTACCAGCGACCATGGTGAAGCCCTCGGTGACCACGGACTGATGTGGAAGGGCTGCCGATTTTATGAGGGACTTGTTCGAGTACCGTTGATCTTTCGCTGGCCTGGCAGGATCACGAGCGGTCTGCAGGCAGATGGACTCGTTGAACTGCTGGATGTGACTTCAACAGTGATGGAAGTTGCCGGTCTTGAACAGCCGGACTACATGCAGGGACGGTCACTCATGCCCGTGATGACGGGAGATGCGGCACCGGATCACATTCGTGATTCAGTTCGCTGTGAGTATTTCGATGCGCTGCACCCGCACTTCACGGGAGGCACCGGAGCCTTTGGCACCATGTACCGGCGCGGGCAGTGGAAGCTTGTGATCTATCACAAACAGGGCCTCGGTGAGCTCTATGATCTGGAAGCTGATCCTCAGGAATTTGACAACCTATGGGATGACCCGCAGCATGCGTCCCTGAGAGCTGAGCTGATCTTTGAAAGCTTCAACAGCCACGTCAACTTAACTACAGACGTCGGCAGCGAACGCATCGCCCCCATGTAGTTTGTGTCACAGAATCAGTCGCAACCAGTGGGCGCCAGTGATACGGCTGTCGAACATTGCAGAAGTCTAAGGGCGCTTTCCAGCCAATCGCAGGGTTTAAATTGACACAGGCCCGCAGCGCCAGCCAGGGGATCGTGGCCCCCTGTTGGCGCCGCGGGCCAGTGAAACGCCACGGTCTTGTGAAGCTCGCTCTACTTTCTGGCGATCTGCTTTTCCAGAATCTCAACCGCTCGCTCTACATCCGGATCGGTCTTGATTTCATCACTCGTTCGGCCGCGGAAGTAAGTCCGACGTACCTGTGGTACCGCGATGTGTGGGTTGATCCCTTTACCGGCGTAGTTGCGGTGATCGGGTGAGAAGAACTTGGCGGTGGTCAGTTTGAGCCCTGTGCCGCCGGGCAGATGAATGATGCTCTGGACGGACCATTTGCCATAAGTGCGTCGGCCAACAATCTGCCCACGTTTGTGATCATTGATGGCACCGGCCACGATCTCAGAGGCACTGGCACTGTTTTCGTTGACGAGCAGGACCAATGGAATGTTTCGTGTGTTGGAACTGCGGGCGTGGAAGACCTGATTCTGATCCGGTGATCGTCCTTCAGTGGAAACGAGGACGCCGTTATCGATGAATCGGTCGATGACTGCGGCTGCTGTTTCCAGAAGTCCTCCCGGGTTATCCCGCAGATCCCAGATTAAGGATTTCATGCCCTGGTCTTCTAATTCTCGAAGTGCTCGATCGAGTTCGTCGGTTGTAGAATTCTGAAATCCTTCCATGCGGATGTAACCGATGCCTCGGGCGTTATCCAGAATTAACTTACGGGTCACACTTCGAACCTGCACGGCACGTCGTGTTAACTTTGCTCGACTTCGTCCACCGTCCGGAGACTGAAAGACAAGATTGACTGACGATCCACGGGGGCCGCGTAATAACTGGGCCGCTTCATCACTCGTCATGTCACGACAATCAGTGCCGTCCACTTCCACGATGTAGTCGCCAGGACGTAATCCACCAGCTTCCGCGGGACTGTCCAGCAGAACATTGACAAGGTGCATTCCTTTGCCCTTTTCGCCTTCCATTTCGATACCGATACCAACGAACTCGCCATGAATGCTGCCGAATAAGTCGTCATATCGCGATGGTGTCAGGAAGTTGCTGTAGTCATCCAAAGCGTTGCAGCCACCGAACAGGTATTCCATGACGATCGCAGACGCAGGCAGATTGAGTTCGCGACGACATAAGTCGCAAACTTCGGCAACGGCCATGCGGGCGTCGATGCGATTGGAGACACGACGATTCCAGTAACTCTTTACAAGAGTGTCGCGGACCTTCTTCGTGGCATTTTTCTGATGCTTACGAATGTTGTGTGACTTCAAGAATCGTTCATTACCCAAAGCCATATACAGGCTCTCAGTACCATGAGCGACAAAATGAGTGCTCGAAACACGGTCGACGTATTCGACCTGAACGCGACGCATGACGTCTTCCATCAGGTCGAGTGATTCAGAGCGACCGCTGAGCAGCATGCGATTTTTGAAACTTTCGTCTGTGTAACGACGATCGATTCCAAAATGAACGCGTGTGCGACGCAAAGCGTATGTGAGGTCAGCATCCTCTTCGTGTTTCTTTAAGGAAGCTTCGTAGACGCGGATGGCGTTCACCCACTGTCGGGTCTGCTCAAAGGCTTCGCCAATCTCGAGACACTGCCGAGCATCCCACGAATCGCTCTCTGCAGAGTCAACGATTTCGCGAACCTGATCGCTTTCAAGTGAGTCACCTCGAAGGATTGAGGTGACAATCGACTTACTGTTTAATTCTGCAGCCTGGACGACGGGTCCGGCAGTGAACAGAGCGAATGTGAGCAGGAAGAGAGCAGACAACTTCTGCGGCCGTACGGCGGACAGAGTGTTCTGCTGAGTGTATTCCGGTTGCGTGCGGTGTTGCATGACGAGTTCCCCTCTCTCGATTTACAATCAGCAGCGTTCTGATCGAAATCGAATGTCGTCAGCTTGTCACTCGGTCTGCATCCTGCAGAAATTTGCTCCTCCGTGAACACCCCAGCCACTGCTGCGACGTTCCCCAAACACTTCCTGGTGTTCAGTGTATCCACGACCCGTGGACATCACTGAGCATTCAGTAAGAAAAAAGTTGTCTGTCAGATCTGTTGGCCGGCATCAACATTTGTTGCCGACAGGTTCAGTCATGAACAGAAGCATCCACTCTTCTTCCGACGGGGGTTGTATGGGGGCAGCATCCCAGTCGTTCACAGGACCGTTGATCCTCTACTAAGCCGCTCCACCGCAGGATGTTGACCGCGATTTCGTGACCCACGTTTTGACTATATGGCGGGTTTTGGGGTTGGTCAAACGGTTGTTTCCGTAAGGTTTTCGTGGCATTAAAAACCTGTTCGACCGTTATTCTCCCAGTGTTTTTCCTGATATAACCGATGAACTGTGGAATTGATTTGCAAGTCGGAAGTCAAATCCGGTTGCAAATGCTGACTGTCAGGGACGCAGCGGAGACTCGACAACTGGTTGTGCGGCTGAGGGCAGATGCAGAATGTGTGCGGCTTCTGACGGATGTCACCGCAGTTGTCGCAGCAGACTTGACGCAGACAACATTTGTTTCTGCTGGGCAACACGGAGTGATGCCCGCGCCCCAGGAATCACTCCCCGTACGAAACACGCTCACCCAGAGTTGGGCTGCAATTTCAGCATCGTGTCTTTCGACTGGCAGCAGGTCCGGGCTTGTCTCACACTGGCAAAGCTCTGTCGTGCCTCGCTGTCGGGATTCGTTTCGCCTGTACCGGCTTACTTTGCTGACCAGACCTTAGTGAAGGGGCCCTGAGTGGTCACGATTTTCTGACCGTTTGCAGTGAATTGCAGTCGCAGTGTGCGTTTGGAATCCAGCAGAAGCGTTTCAGAGTCCACGCCTCCGAATTCAGTCGTGAACTGATGTTGGTCTGGTTCCTCCGACCGGAATCACAACACGTTCGAGGATTTAGCGATAAACTGTAAGGAACCAGGTCCAGAGACCGACCCGCATATTCAGACAGCTTGTTCAGGACACAGATTCACTTAATACGATGCCACAGGCTCCCAATCCACAGGACTATCCTCCCGGAATCGGAGGCGCTATCAAGCTGGCGTTCTCATGGCCCGTGGTCCGGCGTGCCCTCGGATTCTGCGTCGTCGTCGGCTCAGTCCTGATTTTGATCAATCACTTCGAGTGCTGCATCGTTCAGCACAGTCCGCGCAGCACCTGCCTGATGAAAATGATTCTGACAGCCTGTGTGCCGTACGTTGTTTCGACTGTTTCCAGCGTGCTTGCAATCCGCCACGCCTGCCCACTGTCATCGCCGTCTGAGGACCGTCAGGCGTAAACCAGCCGTGTTTCGCAAACGTGGATGCAGCGACCAATGGCCTCGCATTGTCGTGGCGATGGTCGATTGCTGAGAGCTCGTCGACAGGCATCTGTGAGTGACTGCACGAGAGCAGGTGAGATTTGGCCGCTCCCCTGAAGCTGGTTTGCTGCAACACCAGCCAGTCCGCTTAAGTCAGCGAGCTGTTGGGGGCCGCGTTCAGCGAAGGTCCGGGCACATTCACGCAGAATTTCCTCAGCCGAAGCATCTCTCCTGAATGCCTGAACCAGCGGTGACCACAGAACAAACGATCCAACGGCAGCCACACTGGAGGACAAAAAGGAGCGACGATTCATGGCAGTTTCCTGACGTGATTAAGTTAAACGGGTCAATTCTAGTCATCACTGTCCGGCAAAGAAAGACGGGATCCCCGACCGGCCCTATTCCGCCTCCGGCCGCGGCGGGTTCCCCCAGTGACCTGCTGAGTCCAGGCCGCGAGCAACCACACCCTTGGCGTTCCATCCCATTCCGGCCTGAACCTCCGCGGCAGCGTATCGCAGCGTCAGTCCGCAGCGGCGGCGGTCAGAGTGATTGGCATCTGAGCCATGCAGGAGCAGGTCGCTGTGAATCGATGCCTGACCGGCTTTGAGTTCGTCGAGCACTTCATGGCCAAACTTCTCAGGATTCTCCACGACCTGATTGAGGACACTGTGGTCAGCCGAATCACTCTTTCGGTAAGTGAGGTGTCCGTGGTGCTGACTTCCGGCCATGAACTTCATGCAGCCGTTTTCTGCATCCGCATCATCGATCGCCAGCCAGACCGTGACTGCTTTGGAGGGCGACAATGGCCAGTAACTGGCGTCCTGGTGCCATGCCACGCTTTTTCCATCGCCGGGCATCTTGCAGAAGAAATGAGACCCCCATGCGATCACATCATCACCCAGCAGATCCGACACATAATTGAGCAGTCGAGGGTTGGTCAGCATGTCATAGACTCGGCCATGCTTCATGTGAGCCGTACTGATTGAGTAACTGTCGCCCCCGGCAGCCACCACTTCTTCGAGCAGCCTGTCGAAGTAACTGCGAATGTCAGCGATCTGAGCAGCGTCGTAAACATCCAGAGGCAGGATGTATCCGTCGGTGTTGTAGGACTCAACCTGTTCGGCCGTCAGAGTCTGCGGGGTCTGCCGGGCAGCTGGATGGAAACTGAGGTCACGCGGCAATTCGTCGAGTTGTGAGTCGTCGGGCGTGATTTCAAATTCAGGCTGATTCATGACACATTCTGTTTGAGGTCGCAATGATGCGGTCATGATCTGTGTCAGACTGAAGCCAGGCAAGGCCGAGATTGGTTCCGTTGAGTGGAATTCGACATTATGCTGAACACACTTCATTCGCTGTTCCACATCATCACCTGGAATCCTCATGACTGCTGAATCTTCAAATTCAAGGAAACGCCACGCATGTATGAATCGCCGAGAGGCCCTCGGTACGGTGGCCGCTGGACTGGCAGCCAGCGTGATTCCAGCACACGCGTTCGGCAAGATGGAGAAGCCGGCGCTGGTTGGGATTGGTGCCGGCGGAAAAGGGCGTGCCGACCTTGCCGGATCGCAGAAGGCTGGATTCAGCATCGTTGGCCTGGTCGATGTTGTTGATGCAAAACGTCTGAAGAGCTTTCCCTCAAAGAAACTGCGGGGTCTGGCAGATGTAAGAAATGCATACCCCGACGCGCAGTTCTTTATGGACTACCGCGAGATGCTGAGTGAACTCGGAGACAAAGTGGATGCCGTGACCGTCTCCACGCCCGACCATCATCACTACCATGCCTCGATGCTTGCCATGAACGCGGGCAAGCATGTCTATTGCCAGAAACCACTGACTCACGGTATCTACGAAGCACGCAAGCTGGCTGAGACAGCTCAGGCAACCGGCGTCAAAACTCAAATGGGGAATCAGGCTCATGCAAACGACCACATGCGTGACGTTGTTGAGGCAATCCAGGCTGGAGTGATTGGACGCGTGAAAGAAATCCATGCATGGACTAACCGCCCAATCTGGCCACAGGGATTTGCTATGGCTCCCGATGCTCAGAAGGTCCCGGAAGCGATCGACTGGAAGCAGTGGATTGGACCTGCCCCGTATACCGCTTACAGCAGCCTCATCGCTCCTTTTGCCTGGCGCGGCTGGTGGAACTACGGAACGGGAGCGCTTGGGGACATGGCATGCCACATCATGGATATGGGGTACTGGGCGATGGGTCTGCCGACGCCGAAGTCCGTGGTTGCTCAGCAGGTTGGAGCAACCAAACTGTCGCCCCCGATTAACTCCATCATCGAATGGCAGTTTGGTGAGTCTGAATACACCGTGGACGGCGGGTTCACCTACAAATGGTACGACGGGTTCATCGATGCGACGTTTGAGCGAGACGGCTGGAAGCTCGTTCGGAACGGAGATGAATACAACCATCCTTCCTCCGAAGTCCTGGACGGCGAGAGTTTCCGGGATTACGGAAGCGTCGTGATCGGCGAAAAGGGCAAGCTGTTCTTCAACCGTTCGAAAGGCTGGACGACGAAACCGGGGAATCTCAAGGATGACTTCAAGGCCCCTGAAAAACGGATCCACCGCGCAGGAGGAGATAACTACGCGGAATGGCTGGATGCTGTGGCCGGGAAGATAGGCCAGAGTGAATCTCATTTTGGGCAGTCGGGTCCGCTGACAGAAACAGTTCTTCTGGGCGTGTTGGCTCAATACGATGCCATGCAGAAGGGTGGCCAGGGAGCGAGTCTGGCATGGGACGCAGACAACCTCAAAGTGACTGGTCGGCCGGAACTTGGGAAAATGATTCGGCGTCCGTATGCGAACGGGTGGAAAGAAGTGGATTGACCCGGGAGCTACTTTCTTCCTTTACGGTGCTTTCGCCTCGGCCTGCGGCTGCCGGTTAAGCGAACGAATGATTCGCACGTTTCCTCGTCGTTTAACCGGTGCCCGATGAGACATGAGTCAGGTTAAAACCTGACCTGCTTCTGTGTTCCTCCGTGTTCGCTGCGGTGAGTTTGCGTGCGCGTGCTGCTGGCGGTTGAACGAAGCAAAGGATCTACCGTCCCCAACTGACCCGGACGGCCTTCATTATTATTTGGTGGCATCTGCACGCGCCCATTCATCGTTTGAACCGTCACAAGTGACGCGTAGGCGACTACGGATTATTCATCATTGCTTTGAGCTTCTTCAGGATTTCCTTTCGCAGTTTTTCATCGACGTCTGACAGTCGGGCATTGCCGTGGTGCTTTCCGTCAAAAACGTACTTGCTGACTTTCTTATTGGTCCCCAGGCGGGCTTGAGCGACCGTCCATGTATCAAGTCCCCCGTAAAGAAACACAATGTCCTCTGCGTCCGTCTTCAGCCATTCTGCCATCTTTCCAATCGTCGCTGGATCAAATGTCAGCTCTTCGTCCTCCCGGAACAGACATGCGGACGGTTCCCCATCCCACTTCTCGATCAGATCACCAAACTTCTCGGCCCGATAAGCGTAGTAGCCGAGCTGAGTGGCGTGCTGGTAGTAGTGCGCGGCAAGGTTCTTTGTGGACTTATCAAGGATGTACCACAATTCGCGATTGGCAATGAAATAGTCAATCAGGTCATCAACAGATGCCTCTGAATCGGGCACGTCCTCCCACTTCTTGCCGCCCTGCCAGAACGCAAACGGGAATTCCATGACAAACAGTTCGAGGGCAGCCTCCGGTCCGCCAATGAGATCAACAGATGCACCCCGACCCTTCAGGTAATATTTCATTCGCGGTACGAGTTCATCTTTGTGTTTCAGGACGCTCAGCTGGAACTGATGAATTCGGTCGCGACATTCCTGCGAACCAGCGGTGTCAAGAAACTTATAGAATCGCTGATCTTTGAATCCATTGGGGAACGGAGCGACATAAGGGACTGTTGCCACAACATCATCCGGGTAGAAGTGGCGGTAGTAAGTGCACGTTTCGCCGCCTTTACTGATGCCGGTACTCACCCACTTGCCTTTGTAGATCCGCCCAAGAACCTTGCGGATGTTGTGATAGTCGCCCGCAGCCTGCTGGATCGTGAGGTACTTCCACTCACGAGGCTTTGGAGTTGAGGGGCCGAAGTAGCGGTGTTCCACACTGATGTAGTTGGCATCCAGCAGGTCGACCAGTTCGTGTTTCCCCTGACTCAGGTTGTAGCCGTTGGTGTTGATCAGCACAGGCTTGTCGAATCCACGATGGTGCAGATAGACACGCTGATAGAAACTACCGACATCCTCATTGTCATGGTCCGTCAGCTGTTTCACATCGAGCAGAAATCTGATGTTTCCGTCGTCATCGGACAGCTCCTTAAATCGAATGTCGGAAAGATCGAACAGCAATTCACGCAGCTGTTCGGCGTCCGGTTTTTTTGTCTCTTTGCTCTCGTCCTGCGCCAGGCATAAGGGTGAGAATTGTTGTGCTAAGAGAGTCATCAGCACAACAAGTGTCGGCTTCATCATGTGACGGCGTGAAATCGTGTTCAATGTTCTGGTTCCAATCAGGATTCGACGGCTCCGGCAACGAGCCTGATGCTTGTCGGAGGCGTTCTATTCCAATCGCTCGGATTGGTGGTTCCAAGGAGGTAGCGCGGTCGTTCTGCTTTTGGTGGGAAATACTTGACCTGCTGAACAAACGCGTTCGACTGCCTGCACTGATGCGACAGTGCAATTGCCATCCCTGGCGACAATGCAGGATTACTCCCGAAACGGAAACCGCTACTCTGGTTGCCAGATCAATCTGGCGAGGCCATCCGACTCCAGACTCACCTGCTTTGAGACCTTCAAAGAGTTCTCCGGGCAGGTCATTCGGAAGTTGACCGGTGAGCACACCGCAAAGAAACTCCGGATGCTGAACATATCTCAGCAGGTTCTTACGACGATCCGGTCTGCGAACGCTAAGCGGAAGCGATAGGCGTCTCCGATGGCTCCGGCAGTCAGTATGCCTGCGTCGGGGGGCTGATCATTCCTGCCCGAGTTCATTCTGTCGCGTTTCGATCAGAGCATTGCCATCGCGACTTCATAGAAGATGACGACTCCCATCACATCCACGATCGCCGCGATCAGAGGATTCGACATGATGGCAGGATCCATCTTCAGCCGGCGGAACAGGATCGGCAGCATCGTCCCGGCAGTTGTGCCGAGGACTACGATGAGGAACACGGTGCAGCCCACGACCGCTGAACGCAGCGTTCCCTTGCCCCATATCCAGACAACGAGAAAGTCCATAATCCCCAGCGTCGCCCCCAACAGGGCGGCGATGGCAAGTTCGCGCAGGATCAGCTTTCGTTCCACATGAAACTCTGTCCCGGGAACTGCGGCATCCGCTGGTTGCAGTGCAAACATCCGGATAAACAGAGTGGCTGACTGACTGCCCGCATTTCCTCCGCTGGCCATCACCAGCGGAATGAACAGAAAGATGAGCTCAGGTGTGAGACCCGGAGGTGCTTCAGCTGCTCGTGCTCCGCCGTCTCCAGTAGCTTCCTTATAGGTCTCCGCAACCAGCGCAGTCATCAGAGCGACAAGTGATAGCACCAGCAGCCAGATTCCTCGCTTCCACAGAATTGTCAGCAGCGGCGTGTCTTCATAGTCATCGCGGAGAGGTTCAACAGCTCCCTGGCGATACGCGTCTTCGGTCGCTTCTTCCTGGGCGACGTCGAGGGCGTCGTCGTGGGTTACGATTCCAACCAGTCTGTTTTCTTCGTCCACGATCGGCATCGCGATGAAGTTGTAGCGAGCGAGTTCTTGGACGACGTCTTCACGATCTTCGTCGACACGCATACAGATCACATCCTGCTGCATGATGTCGGAGAGCTTCGCATCCGTTCGTGCGAGGATCAGTTCTCGCAGCGAAATCAGTCCCTCAAGACGTCGTGAATGGCTCAGAATGTAGACGTAGTAAATCGTCTCGCTGTTGGGGGCCTGTTCGCGCAGTTGCTGAAGTGCGTCTGCGGCCGTCAGGTCAGCAGGCAGCGAGGCGTACTCAGTCGTCATGATCGAGCCGGCACTGTCTTTGTCGTACGACAGCAGCCGGCGGATATCGTTGCGTTCGGCCTGCGCAATCAGTGGCAGGAGGTCCTGAACTCGGTTGTGTGGCATTCTGGAGAGCAGGTCGACGCGGTCGTCCGGAGACATCTCCTCAAGGAGCTCCGACAGCCGTCGCTTGTCGAGCTTGGCGACCATCTCGGCCTGACGGCGGAGCGAAATGTACTCAAAGATCTCGACCCGAAGCCGAATTTCGGCATTGTCCAGAATGATCCAGACTTCGTGGGCTTCAAGTTCCTCCAGAATGTCCGCCACAACCGCCGGGTGCAGGACCCGACAGAATTCTGTCAGGCCGTGCCGATCCTCTTCGGCGACCATCAGTCGCACGTCAGGCAGGATCAGTGAACGATAGACGTCCGGCACGACGGCACCTCAAAGTTCAACGCGGCAGAGAAGGACTATACTTCAGCGGCGTTGCATTACTCTGGCGACAAAAAAATCCCTGCCACAGCGAAATGGCAGGGATTGATATCTTCCGGAACTGGCCGGTAGATCAACGTTTCGAGAACTGGAAGCTTCGGCGAGCTTTGCGGTAACCGTACTTCTTGCGTTCCACCATTCGGCTGTCACGTGTCAGGTAGCCTGCAGCAGACAGCTCGTGATGAGATTCAGGACGCAGTCCCTGAAGAGCACGGCCGATTCCGAGCACAATGGCTCCCGTCTGCCCCGTTGTGCCACCGCCGTTAACGCGAACGACGACATCAACGCTGCCTTCACAATCCAGTAGTCGCAGAGGAGCTTTGATGAACTCACGGTCACGTTCGATGCAGAAATACTCATTCAAATCGCGGCCGTTGACGGTGATCTTGCCGCTACCTTCTTTGATGCGAACGCGAGCGACAGACGATTTACGACGTCCAGTGCCCATTGCGACACCAAAGCGATCGACTTTGCCACGATAAATGGGCACGAAGTCGACAGACATTTCGGTGTCAGCCGAACCAGCACTGCCAATTTCAAGCTCAGGCATTGAGGCCGAAGGCACCTCAGTCGCCGGAACTTCAGGCTCAGGTGCCGCAGGAACTTCCGGCTCAGCAGCAACGGGAACTTCAGGTTCCGGTGTGGGTGCCGGCGTTTCAGCTGCGGGCTGCTCAGCGGGAGTTTCTTCCACTGGCTCGTTTTCAGGAGTATCTGTGCTCATGTCGTCAAACAGTCGTCAGGAATAAGTGTTTTAGATACCTGGAACTACTTCTTCGTTCGCTTCGGAACCAGGTGGGCTGGAAAATCGACAGGCTTCTGAGCCTGGTGACCGTGTTCCGGTCCGACTACCAGCTTCAGTTTCTTGAGCATGTGCCGGCCCAGTTTGTTCTTGGGCAGCATGCGGCGAACGGCTTCCTTGAGGATGCGTTCGGGAGCCGTCTGGAATACGTTGACAGCGCTGCGAACACGGCGACCACCAGGGTAGCCGCTGTAGCTGTCATATGTCTTGCGGGCCATCTTGGTGGAATAGTAAGGCACATCAGGATGGGTCATTTCACCGCCGGTGAATGACACCTTTTCCACGTTGGTCACAATCACGGCTGCTCCGCAGTCGACGTGAGGGGTGTACGTGGCCTTGTGCTTGCCCATCAGAGCGGTGGCAATCGCAGTAGCAAGACGTCCGACAATGTGACCGTCGCCATCGATGACGTACCAGTCACGCAGGTCTTCCGCCTGTTCCTTTTTAGCCATCCATGATTTTGCGAGCATTGGCATCGCAGTGAAACCTTTATTTAACTGGTTGGGTGGAGACGATGTCCCCCGGGATGTGGACGAATCCACGTTTGTTCGGGTGGTCACAAGCGACCGATGTACCTTGTTTTTCAGGGGTGACATCGGCTTAAGTGCCCCGCATCCTGGCGAGGAGAGTGACAAAGCTGGCCGCTTTATTTGGGCGTCTTCGCACTCCACCTGTTTCAGAATTCTCTATTCATCGGCAGGGCAAGCGACCGAAGCCGGGAAATGTAACGACTTTCCCACGGATAATCAACGCTCTGCCCGCCCAAAACACAGGACTCAGGCCGCCTCGACAGATCCGGCCGATCCGCACGGATTGTCACCCAATTCAGCTTTGCCCGAATTGCGCCTTCCTTGTGTCTGTAATCGGCGGGCTAATTCGTAACTCAATATGAGGAAGCAGGTTGCGCAAATCCGCCCAGGTTGAATGTGTTGGGGGGGAGTTAGCCAGTCGGTTTCTCAGTTTTGGCCTCCGCATCCGCCTTTGCCTCTTCCGACTCTGCTGCTACCTCTGGATGACTGACCCAGATTGTGGACGTGGTCGCCTTGAATGACGGGATCGACGCCTCGCCCAGCTGTTCGCCCGATCCCCAGGTGCAGCGCACCTGCACCGGGCCCGACCACGCCGGAACACCCTTGCCCGTCAAACTTAGCTGAAGCTTTGCTGTCTTGGCCGCATCTCCTTCGTTTGGAGAGTCGACTGCGGGGCATGTGAGCGAATCGGGCAATCCCGAGAGAATGATTGTCACTTTCTCCGCAAAACCATTTTGTCTCCCAATCGTCACGGGAATCTCCAGCGGCTTGTCGGCCGCGACGACAAACTTTGTTGCTGCCAATGTGGGGGTGATGTGGGGAACTGGTTCCGAGACCGACAGCAGATAAAAGAATCGGTCGCCTCCCTTGAGATACCGGTCGGTCACTTCCACCGTACAGCCCTCGGCAGGCAGCGTGACCACTGCTTCACAATCAAGATCACCACGACTTCGGTCATCAACTTCCTTCAGTACCTTTCCATCTGCAGCACGAATGATAAGCACGGGATCCAGGAGCGAATCGACAGATCGGCAGGCGACCGTTACTTTCAACTTCTGTCCTTTTCCGCCGGGCAGTCCATACGTATCTTTCTCCTTCTCTCGAGAAACACGTCCCGTCACAGTGTGCTGCAGTGGTATCGCCCTGAGCGCGTCGGTTTCCACGAGCGGCGACAGCTCTGCGTTCCGGATTTCCTGAGCATTCGCAAGGCCGTTGAAGATGGCTGTCTGTTGTTCAAACGATGGGATTTCCACGAGCCGCCTGTCGTCAGGAATATTCCAGCCATGCAACTCTACCTTGCCGGGTTGTGCCTGAGAGACAGCCATTGGGGTCACATGGTCGACATATGACTCTGTGGTGATTGTCAGTCGATACACATAGGTTGCCGCACCTGCCAGTCGCACAGTACTGTTCGGCGCTGACGGAAACGCGAAGGTGCGCACCATGAATCTTCCAGTGGTTTCGGGAGTCCATGTGACCAGCGGATCAAAGCCATGGTCGTCATCATTCTGTGCCACGACGGTCCCTTTCGGATCCAGAATCTGCAGCACACCGTCCATCGGTGATCCCAGTTTTGAATTTGCCTGCATTGAGGCCACAATGGTTTTCCCGGCCGGGACGTCGACGCTCCAGATATCGACTTCTCCGGTCTTATGCAGCACGCCGTTGATCAGCACGGACGGTTTGTCGATGGCCTGAGCTTCAGCCAGTGTGTTGTTGGGTTCAGCTTCTGCGATCTCCGGAATGACGCCGACAAAGAACGGCCGCAGTTCGGTCGCTCCAAACTGATTGTAAAAGCGAATCCAGTAGAGTCCCGGAACTGCATCAGCCCCTGCAGTCACCTTCGCCGTGTCTCCCTTTTCTGATACGTCCCATGTGATCCCCGGGCGGCTCGACCACACCTTCAACGATCCATCACCCGGTTTTCCGCTGAGTTTGACTTCTGCAGTCGTGCCCAGCTGTATTCCCGGGGGAGCAACTCCGGACGTGGCAGGCGCTTCGCCAGCTGTGATTCGAGTTGAGGAGAGAATCAGCAGGACAAAAGGCAGACTCAGGCTAATTGGGCGCATCAGGTTGGCCTTCATTGAGCAGACTGTCATTTCAATTCCGGAATCTCGCCGTCGCCCGTGGCCTTGCCTTCCAGCAGCCACGCCAGATTGAACCTCGCGACGGTGGAGCCACCTTTGGGGCCACCTTCAAAGTGCAGGTAGATCCAGCCCTCACTGGCAGTTCCCGGACGTCCGGCTGTCAACGATGAGTACCCGTGAGGCCCCTCAAACACCAGCCGCTGAATGGGCCACGTTTTGCCACCGTCGAAGCTTGCCCAGACAGTTCCTCGTTCACGTTTTGGATTAGGAGTGTCAATGTTACTGAAGATCAGGATGTCCTTTCCGGCGACCGGCAGTCGGACAAGTCCACCCATGCATCCGTAGGATCTGTTCTGCTGGCCGTCGGGGAGAGCTTCAATGATTCGCCAGTCTGTCCATGTTTTTCCACCATCATGGCTCCATGCTTCCCGGCGACGTGTAAAGTTGGGGCGACCGTCCCAGTGGATTCGTGAGTTGTAATAGATTCGTCCGTCTGAGAGCTCCGCGACTGTTGCTTCGCCGGTGCCCATCTCCGGAAACGGCTCACTTGCCTGCCATGTCTTTCCGCCATCATCACTGAACACGGCGTTTGTGTAGTGATCAGGCCACCGAGCCCGCTCATTTTTTCCTGCGTACCAGCGTGATGGTCTCAGCAACCGTCCTTTATGTTTGCCATGGACCAGCGTAATACCGTGCTCATTCATGTGCATCGAGGGCACATGTCCCTTGCTGTTTGGTTTGATAACCGGATCCTCGGCGGTCCACGTCAGCCCGTCATCTTTGCTTCGATAAACCTTCAGCGGTGCGGGCGGATGACGTTCTTCCACGAAGACAAGGATGTCGCCCGTGCTTTCATCCACCGTGGTGCCGCCTCCCTGAAAGCCGGGATCGGCGACTGTGATTTCCGGTCCCCATGTGACGCCGCCATCCTCACTTCGTCGGGCCTTGTAGGTTCGATTTCCCCATGTCGCGAGCACCGTTCCCTTTTTTGTGACCACGATGTTGGGAAACCGATCACCTCTGAACACCTGCTGGATGGTGAGCCCACGCTGTTTCAGGAACGGCTTGATCGAGCCTTCCGGATCTTCGGCAACCGCGGTGGCGCAAAGAGTCAGAAGCACAGAGAGAATGAGGGGGGGACGCATTGAGCAGACTCCGGAGTTCGTCAGGTGTGAACCACCATTCTGAAGACTCGATGGGCGATTGCAACCACCGGAACTGCGCCCAGTCTGGCGAATGAGAACACGAATAAGGGCATGCCTGATTAACAGGCATGCCTGTGCGACTGGGAATCGGCAGGCGTTTTATTCCACCGTTACTTTGCTGAGAGCTTTCCTTTTCGGTAGACACGCACCTCGTCGACGACTGCATTTCGTGGAACAGACAGCCGCAGCAGCCGCTTCGTGGGATGAGCAATCCCGTCGGACGAAAACTGAGAAACAGCTTTGCCATCGATCTGCAGACTGATCTTCCGATCGATGATGTCGATCTGCAGCTCGTGCCACTTTCCAGTGGACAGGACGTGTTTCTTTCTGACGGCTTTTGTCTTCAGCATCTCTTTCTGTGCGTTAGTCAGCGTCTTTGCCTGGCGCTGTTTGCGGATCTCAAGGTCCATGTTACCGGTTTTCAGGTCCTGCAGCTGAACATCCTTTGTGCTGATTCGGGCGACAAACAGGTGGCCTGCCCAGACCTTTTTGTGCTTCAGGTCAGCGAAATTCAGCCCCAGGCTGTCTGCCTCATCTTCCAGCATGAACTTGAGGCGAACTGTTCCGTTTGTGAACTCGGCTGGATGTGTGACCGAGACTGCATGATCTGCGGTCTCGTGAATCGAAATGTACATCGCCCCATTTCGCAGATCGACCTGTTTGTTCCCCTGTGCTCGCTTCCTGCTGTTTGATCCCCAGCCGTTGCCAATTTCATCCTTCTGCTCCTGTGATTCTGAACGTTCAAAGTCATCAGAAAACAGCAGCGTGTCAGGTTCGTCAGCCTGTCCCACTGACAATGAAGCGATGGAGAAACAAAGGAAGAATCCAGAGTGGGTGAGAAGCCGCATGGAGTAGCCTGCCTATTGATCAGGAACAAAGAACTGTTAGCAATCCAGCATAGCCGAAGTGCCGCGAGAGTCATCTTTCAAAACACGAATTCACCTGTGTCCACTCAAGGTCATTCCACTCACGCAAGTCAATCTGATGAGATCACACTTTTTCAGCGAACCTTTTTGGGCCTGTCTACTCCTGTTGAGAGTCCCTCTTTTACTCAGGAGCGTTGCCACGATTCGCCTGCTTCAGTCTGCGCTGCGAATTCCATTTCGGATACAGCAGCATCTGCGGCAGCTTGACGCCTGAGACCTGCCGATCGGGATTGTGCGCTGGCAAGACGAAACACATTGTGAAACACATTGATTCAGCGTCTTGCGGCACTGAGCTTTTCTGTCACACCACTTCGACAATTCGCCTGGTCGTTCAATGGAAGAACGCTGTTCTGATAAGACAGTAAGTTCGGTTCCTTCCCGGGTGACTCACTCTTCAGCAGCATCCTTGCGCTGGTTGCATTCACTACGCTACCGTCGTCAATGCTTTAAGACGGTGAGAAACCTGCTGACTGTCGGAGCCTGTAGCTCAATGGTAAGAGCGCGTTCCTTATAAGTGCGTGACGACGGTTCGACTCCGTCCAGGCTCATGCAATTGTTGAACTGACCGACATGCTGAAACCGTTCTCCCGTTGTTGCAATTTCACAACGCACTTTTGCAAACGGTGCATTCAGTGAATTGATTGCCGGATCACCGTTATTCGCGCCGGAGGCCATCAAATCCGGTGGCCACCCAGGAAAAGATCATTCGGAACGTGACTTCAGAGCTGCAACGCTGTTTCTTTCTCAGGTTCCGGTATGTCCCAAAATCCTTCGTCGCCACGCGTTCTGATCACCACTCTGGAACCTCTGATTTTGATGTCAGTCTGCATTGAGGGCGCGGAGATTCCGAATAGTGAAGCGGCCATCTTTTCCCAGCCGGACGACTTACCGATTCTACCAGACGGCGAAGATCCGCTGATTCCAGGTCCCGCAGAGAATCTGGTCGTGGGCGGCGGGGAGAGCGCAAAAGTACTGCCGGAATTGGACCAGAATTCTAATGATGCCGAATGGCCCGATGCTGATGAGAATGGTGATTTGGACCGCGAGTTTCGGTCGATCGATGGGACTGACAATAATCCCGGAAACGCGTGCGCCAGCGGCCGCCGGTTAGACGAATACAACGAGTGCGCAGGTTTACCAACTACAGCGTTCTTCCTTCGAATGTAATCATGCATTCGGGGCAGAGCTTTTTCAGTTTGTTCAGGCCATCCGGCGTGCACGATGTGTCCTGCACGTTGAGTGCCTTCAGCTCATTCAGTCGGCTGAGTCGTGAGATCCCCTTGTCTCCGACAGCACGATTCGCAGCGAGCGCGACTTCCTGAAGTCCTGCTGATTGAGCAAGAGGAATCACACCGTCGTTGCTGATCAGATTGTTGGAGAACTCAACGGTGATCAGCGAACGCACGGTCCGCAGTCGGTTCATTGAGCCATCTGTCAGCTGGGCGTGTGATGAGTGGATGTGCTGGATATTCGGAAATTCTTTGATGTAGACGAATCCAAGATTCCCAAAACGAGTGTTGTTGGCCGTAATGGACTTCAGTGGAGCCTTCGCTCCTTTGGCTCCAAAATACTGTAACAGTGATCCGTCGAGATCAATTCCGGAAACATTAAGCTCTTCCAGGTTGCTCAAACCGGACAGTGATGCAAAGCCCTCGTCGGTGATTTGTGTCTGTGCCACATTCAATGATTTCAACCCTGTCAGTTTTCCGATTTCTGCCAGAGACGCATCACTGGTCACTGTCCTGGAGATATTGAGTACTTCCAGACTCTTAAGTTCTCCGAGTCCCGTCCACTGGCGATCTGTGACGTTTGTGGCCTGCAGATTCAGCTTCTTGAGGTTGGGGAGAGCGGCCAGAGACTTCAGACCTTCGAGTGAAACCGTGGCGGCACTCAGGTCGATTTCGGTAACCTTTTCGAGCCCACTCGACTGAGCTGCCAGCTGTCTCAGATCATCATCAGTGACCTGCAGGCTGGACTTGGCCTGAAAGTGCGCGATCACTTGTTCCGGGCTGAGTTGTGCGGGTTCCTGTTGAGTATCCGCCGCCTGAGTGTTCTCTGCTTCAGCTGATTCTTTGGAGCCTGTGAGCTCATCCACATCGGGGAACTCAACATCGCCACACCCCGTGAGGAAAACAGCAAAAAGAAACGGCCAGCAGCCACAGGACAGAGTTTTTGATGTGATCGACTTCATGTTTGCAGTACCGAAAGAGCGAGCCCAGCATGATGTTCCGGTACAACGAGTGTAACGCGGCGGAGCGAAATCAACAGTTGGCGAAGCGAATTTCGGCTTCGGACCTGCCCCCGGGGCATCTTCAGCGACTCCGGTAATCACAAACGCGACAGACGTCACGACAAAGACTGCAGCAATGGCGATTCCAAATCTGACGACATTGGACGAGATGTCGATTTCTTCGCCGTACTTTGGTGCCGCTGAATCAAGAAAGGTTCCCGGAGGAGGAATCCTGCTGAGCGTTCGTCGCTGCTGTTCCTCTTCGATCCACGCAAATCGTTGCTGATCATTGACCCCTGCGACCGACCAGACGACGTCATCCTGTTTCAGGTCTTCGCCCACGCCATTCAGCAGCGCGGAGAGGTGATGCATGGCGATGTTGTGGGGCAGTCTTCCTCACAACGGTTGCAGTCTGATCAAATTGGCGCGCTGACTATCGGAAGTCTCGGGATCGACTGGGAAGCTCTCTGAGCATTTCTGAGACATCATCAAGACGATCGCACACGACGTGGATGATGTCCCCTTCACGCTGCAGTCGACCGGACCCCATCAGAACACTGGCAAAACGTGCGGTTCGGCGGAATTTCTGCCAAACAGATGGATAGATCACGAGGTTTGCGATTCCGGTCTCGTCTTCCAGAGTTACGAACGTGATTCCGGCGGCTGTTTGAGGTCGCTGCCTCATGAGGACCAGGCCCGCAACTCGTACGCGTCGGTCTGGCGGAAAGCTGTCCAGTTCCTGAGCCGCAAGGGCACGCAGTTGCTTCAACTGTGGTCGCAGAAAAGAAACCGGATGCCGTTTCAGAGTGAGTCCCTTTGTTGAGTAGTCCTGGATGACGTCTTCCTGCGGCGTGAGTTGCGGCAATTCGGGATCCGCCTCGTTCGTGACCGTACTGTCTGCGTCATGAAAGAGCGGCACTGGATTTCGGTCCGGTAGTGCCTTCCAGAGAGCGTCGCGACGATTGATCTTCAGGGAGGCGAAGGCATCGGCTGCGGACAGCAACTGCAGTGCTCGGCGACTGCAGCGAGTACGTGCAGTAAAGTTCTCGAACGAACGAAAAGGGCCGCCATCCTGACGTACGGTTTCTATGTGTCGGGCGTCTTCCTCCGCGAAACCTCTCAACAGTCGCAGACCAAGTCGAAGGGCCACGTTTTCGTCGGAGTGTCGAAACGGCCTCTCTCTGGCCGTGATCGTTTCCTCCATCACCATGCCCTCGGTGACTGGTTCCAGAGTGCAGTTCCAGTCACTCATGTTGATGTCTACGGGCACGATGTGGACACCATGTTCGCGGGCGTCTCGCACCAGCTGCGCCGGTGCGTAGAAACCCATCGGCTGGCTGTTGATCAGAGCCGCGCAGAATACGGCAGGATGGTATCGCTTCAGCCATGCCGAAACGTAAACAAGCAGTGCGAAACTGGCGGCGTGAGACTCAGGGAATCCGTACTCACCGAATCCACTGATCTGTTTGAAGACGCGTTCAGCAAAGTCACGCTCATAGCCTCGGCTGACCATCCCGTCGATTAGCTTCAAACGGAACTTCTCGATGACTCCCGTTTTGCGCCATGCACCCATCGCCCGTCGCAGTTGGTCAGCTTCTCCCGGTGTAAACCCGGCAGCAACAATGGCCAGACGCATGGCCTGTTCCTGAAAGATGGGGACACCGAGCGTCTTGTGGAGGACAGATCTGACGTCCCGATTCGGGAATTCTACAGGTTCTTCTCCATTGCGACGTCGAAGATAAGGATGCACCATGTCGCCCTGGATTGGGCCAGGGCGCACAATGGCCACCTCAATCACGAGGTCATAAAAGCAGTGAGGCCGTAGCCGAGGCAGCATGCTCATTTGAGCACGACTCTCAATCTGGAAGACGCCGACCGTGTCCGCCTGACTCACCATGTCATACACCTGCGGATCCTCTGAGGGAATTGAGGCCAGGGTGAGGGACTTCCGGTGATGTTTCCTGACAAGATCAAAGCAGCGGCGAATGGCACTCAACATGCCCAGCGACAGACAGTCGACTTTTAGTAACCCGAGTTCATCCAGATCATTCTTATCCCATTGAATGACTGTGCGACCCGGCATGGCAGCATTCTCAATCGGAACGAGTTCGCTCAGTGGTCCCCGTGACATAACCATTCCACCGACGTGCTGCGACAGGTGGCGAGGAAAACTGAGCAGTGTGGTCACAAGATGAATCAGCCGTCGCCCGGCGACCGACTCCGGATCGAGTCCGCCGTCCCGAACACGTTCCACCATCTGTTCGGCAGAATCGACGTGCTCCAGCTGCGCCGCCAGTTTGTCGATTCGGTCTCGTGAAAAACCGAGTGCACTGGCAACGTCGCGAACAGCAGATCGGGGGCGATACGTGACCACCACTCCTGTCATCCCGGCACGGTCCCGACCATATCGCTCGTAGATGTATTGCAGCACCTCTTCGCGTCGTTCGTGCTCAAAGTCGACGTCAATGTCAGGTGCTTCGTCCCGCTCCCTGCTGATGAAGCGTTCAAACAGGACGTCAATTCGTTCCGGGTCGACCGATGTGACACCGAGGCAGTAGCACACGGCTGAGTTTGCTGCACTGCCGCGCCCCTGACAGAGGATTCCCTGACTTCGCGCGAATCGCACCAGGTCGTAAACCGTCAGGAAGTAGGCTTCATACTGCATTTCCTCGATGAGCTGCAGTTCGTGCAGGATCAGTTCGCGTACTTTTTCCGGCATGTGATCCGGATAGCGGTCATTGGCACCCTGCCACGTGAGATCCGACAGATATTGAGTGGGGGTGCGCCCGTCCGGAACAAGTTCTTCCGGATATTCATATCGCAGTTCATCCAATGAGAACGAGCATCGATCTGCAATGTCGATTGTCCGCTGCATCAAGGTAGTGCGGCCGCCGCAGAGCCTGAGCAGAGCCGAACGACTCTTCAGATGTCGTTCGCCGTTGGAGTGAAGTTCATATCCCAGCTGGCTGACGCTGCTTCGATTTCGAACTGCAGTCAAAACATCGTGCAGAGGTCGCCGATCGCTGTCGTGGTAATGCACATCGTTGGCGATCGCGAGTGGGATATCGAGTCGCTCACTCTGTTCAATCCAGTTCTGCATCAGACTGTGATCGTTTGCTCCCAGGTGGAGTTCTGCGAGTCCGAAGCAGCGGTTCCCGAAGATTCGCTTCCATCGGTTGAGGTCCGTGTCACTGACAGTTTGTGTGCTGGCAGGGTCGTATGTTCCCGCAAACCGTGCCTGGCTTTCAGTCGACAAAGGCACACAGCACATCAGGCCGTCTGACAGCGGCGCGATGTCACGAAAGAGAATGCGGCATTCTCCTTTCGGAGCCCGGCGTCTTCCGACTGTAATCAGCGTTGCGAGGCGGCCATATGAAGCGCGGTCAGTGGCCAGTAACACGGCAGCTGGAGCATCTTCGGGAACAATTTCTGCCCCGACAATCAGCTTCAGGCCGGCTTCCTTTGCTGCAGAATGAGCACGCACCACTCCGGAAAGTGTATTCCGATCCGTGACCGCGATCGCGGAGTACCCCAACCCGGCAGCACGGCTGACCAACTCGTCCGCGTGCGACGCCCCTTCAAGGAAGGAGAAGTTGGTGCGGCAGTGAAGTTCTGCATAGGCGGGCCCGGCAGAGTCCACTATTGTCGGGACTCCCTGGGTCTGCCGCAACGGTCGCTGATTGGGAGGCTGTTCGGGCACGCGGTCAACCTGGTATTGTGAGAATCCAAACCCGAGCAGAACCCTGCTCCGATTCGGCCTGCCCGTCACATTCGAATCAGTCGCGAGCGGATTGTGTGAAGTGATTCACGCAATCCCGTTCCTGGTAGTGGACTTGCCAGAAGTCCCATTGGTTTCAGGACGGCCTCACTGGTTTTCGGACGGTCTCACTAAAAACAGTCCTGAAATCGATGCTGCGGATTGCAGCCGCAGCAAGTGCCGTGTTTGCGACGCAACTCGGATTGGTTTCAGGACGGTCTTTAAAATCCACGCAGCTCTCGGATGTCCGCAAACGATCGCAGGTTGTAGTCAATGCCCGCGTAATCAAGGCACGAACACAGTGCTCGGACGGCAACCCCCATTCCATCCGGACCACTGAACCCACCAAACTGCCCGCCACCCTTCAGGTGAGGTTCTGTTTCAAGGTAGAAGCCGGGCAGCCCCAGTGTTTCCAGACGCTTTTCGATCTCCGGCAGCTGCTCTCGCAGATCTCGAAAGATGAGTTCGTGTCCGGCATCTCCCGCATTGGCCGGGACAAAGTTCTTAAGGCGTTCTTCGTCGACGGCCCCCGTCCATGTCAGTGAAGGGTCGATGCTGTAGTCTTTGACGTGCATCCAGCCGAGCCATGGCACAGTGGCAAGATACTCTTCGTAGACCTCAACGGGATTCTTATTCTGAGCGGCAACGTTGCCGCCGTCAAAGATCAGAACCATGTTGGGATGATCGACGCGCTGTGCCAGGGCTGCCAGCAGCGGACCGGTTTCGCCCACGAGGTTTGGTTCAATCTCAAGCCCGAAGACCAGCCCTTCTTCAGCACACGCAGCGGCAATCTGGCGAATCTGATCCGCTGCCGTATCAAGGTGATCTTCAGGAGATGTTCCCCGGGGATGGTAGAATGAGAATCCGCGAATCAGCTTTGTGTCGAGTGCTTTCGCAGCTGCGATTGTTTTCGCGACTTCACCAGACATGTATTCGTCGAATGGCACGAATGCATTGTGTGAACCATCGTCAACGTCCAGGAGCTTTACTTTTCCGACGCGGGCTCCGATGCTGGTTACACTGATGCCGTATTCCGCGTGGTATTCCTTAAGCCGATTGAGTTTTTCAGGAGCAAGATCAACCACGTGTTCGATTGTTCCGTCGCCGTTGACGTCAATAAATCGGGGGCTGTAGTTGCGGATACCGATTGCTGCGAGCGCAGTCATTTGCTCGAGTGCGGTTCGATAGTTGGCAGCTTCGTCAGCAAAGGCACTGATAATGACGGACGGCTTCAACGCCATGAGTCTGTCTTTCTATTGGTTGATTCTGGCAATTCAGAGGAAACATTCGCCGGTGAGGCCCTCTGAGACAGCGTTGACCGACGACCGCGGTATTCTTCACTTTCATTCTGTCAGTACAAGCGATCGCACGGTCTAAGGAGTCGTCTGTCGTATGGAGATCATTCCCGTCATCGACCTGCTTGATGGTCGTGTCGTGCGAGGCGTTGGCGGCCGCCGGGAGGATTATCAGCCCGTTCGCAGCTGCCTCTGCCCGGGCGCCGACCCATCCGTCGTGCTGCGCGCGTTTCACGAGTCACTTCATTTGCAGTCCTGCTATGTGGCTGATCTTGACGCACTTCAGGGACGCGGGCTTAACCGATGCGTGCTTGCCGAACTGTCCAGATTTCCGGTTCGCCTGATGGTCGATCGGGGACCGCGCGGCATCGATGAAGTGGGAGAGCTGTTTGACCTTGGGGCTCATGCTGCCATCGTCGCACTTGAGAGTCTGCCCGGGACTGATTTCGCCCTGGAACTCATTCAGAGCTTTGGACCGGAGAAACTGGTTCTCAGTCTGGATCTGAAAAACGGCTCGCTGATGACGGAACTGCCGGAGTTCCAGCAGCAGACGCCCCTGGAACTGGCGATCCAGCTTCTGGAACTCGGATACACGCGGATGATTGTGCTCGATCTTGCCGCCGTTGGAATGGCCACCGGCCCGGCTTCGCTTGAACTCTGTCAGGCGATTCACGTCCATGCTCCCGCCATCGAACTGATCAGTGGTGGCGGTGTCAGAACGGTCGACGATTTGTCCGTGATGCGAGACGCAGGCTTGAACGGTGCATTGATAGCGTCTGCGCTGCATGATGGCACGATCGGCCCTGAGGATCTGAGTCGGCTTAAGCAGGACTCGGTCTGAAGCAGATCATTCCGGTGGGTCAAGCATCAGAGTTCGCGCGCCGAATGAGCTTCCGTCGTCTGCCTGATCCGGATTACCTCTCGGCCATGAAAGTACAAACCGAGTGCCTTCGCCGGGGCCTCCCTCAATCCTGACGCGACCTCCATGCTCCCGAATAATCTTCCGACTGACAGGCAGCCCGATTCCCGTGCCGCGCGAGCCCTTGGATGATTCGAAGACATTGAAAATAACCTGTCGCTGATCTTCCGGAATCCCAGGTCCATTGTCACTAACCGCGACCAGCATGACGCCCGCGCGATCATCGAATCCGGTCTGTACAACAACAGCTCCGTCTTCAGACTCAGCAACCGCATCGATGGCATTTGCAACAATGTTGAGGACGGCGCGGTGAATTCCTTCTTTGTCGAATTCTGCCGCCGGCAGATGCTCGGTGGGCCGGAACTCAAGGCTGACGTCATTCTCTTCGGCTGCAGTCTGCGCCAGTTCAATCACATCCTGACACACTTCGTTGATGCTGCCAGTTGTAAGATTCGGGACACGCTCCTTGCTGAACGAAAGCATGTCCATGACGAGGTCGTGGATCCGTCCCTGATTCTTTTCAATGATGCCCCAGCCCTGACGAACCATTTGTTCGTCCGACTGATCAAGACCCATGTTCAGCAGGAATCCGCCGCCCTTCACTCCCTGGAGAATGTTCTTGATGTGATGGCTGAGAACAGCCACTGTCTGTCCCATAGCCGCGAATCGTTCTGCTTTCAGGAAGGCATTGTGAAAACGACGTGACTCAACCGCCAGTGCTGTCTGCCGGGCAACGGCAAGAACTGCTTTGAGGTGTTCGTCCGTCAGGCGACTGCCGCCAGGCAGGCCGTCATGTTTGCTCGTGTTGTCAACATAGACGACACCAATCAGTTCTTCCTGGCCTCTCATCGGAGCGCAGATCGCTTCGCGGATTCCGGAAGACACGATGCTTCCTCCATCAAAGCGACTGTCAGCAGATGCATTCGATGTTCGGACGGCGCGACCACGCTTCAGGACGTACGATGCAATCGACCGGGAGACCGGCATAATTTCCTCTGTCTGCTGTGCTTTACCGCGTCGAAAGAAGGCTGCTGGAATGAGATCGTCAGGTCGCGCCGAACCGGAACTGCCAATCGTGTTGTCACCAGACGCAGATTCTTTCAGCAGAATGCAGGCTCGATCAGCGCCAACGGCGTCCATTGTCAGGCCGAGTATTCTGCGCAGAGCGGACTCAAACTCCTGAACGGGCCGCACCAGTTCTTCCGCCACCTGGTAGAGCAACTCGTGCCCTTGCCGCTGCTGCGGCCAGATTGTCGCGGACGAAGCATTATCAGCCTGCAACTGCTGAATGATGGACGATTGATATCCCGGTGCATCGTCGACCAACTGAATGGCGTTCACCGAATCGCTCTCTGCCGGCGCAGCAACTGTCACCTGAAAGGCGACTCGCGTGTTTCCCAGACGCAGCGAGTCGCCGTTTCGCAGGCCGATTCGACTCTGTTTCTTTCCGTTGACGAATGTGCCGTTGGCGCTGCTGAGGTCACGAATTTCAAATCGTCCGTCCTCTGCACGGATTTCTGCGTGACGCCGGGAGACCTCAGAATCGTCGAGCCGAATATTTGTGCCCACGCTTCGCCCAATAATCATTGGGCTGTCTTCCGGGCGGACTTCAAATCGCACCCCTCGAGCCGGGCCGTTCAGAATTAGCAATGTTGCGTCGTGCATGAACTCAATGATAGCTATCGGTTTTGCATGGTGACAGGACTGGATTGCTGAAAGTCATCTCCGAAAAAGAGCAGAAACAGGTGTCACATTTCAGATGAACAATCGCTGAGGAGGACAGTGAATTGCTCGGGACAGAAATATCCCGTCGCGGAACTCAACCTCAGGTGATTGGCCAACGGCAACGGGACCGCAGCTTTTGAATACTCGGAAATGGGGAATACCAATGAAATACCTGCAAATCACCAGATTACTGGCCGCTGTCCTCGGACTGATCGCGCTTGCGCAGACAACGCTGGCGGATGAAAAAATCTACAACCAGACTCTCAGATCCACTGCGTGGGTCCTTGCAAAAACAGGAGATGGGACGTCCAGCGGGACCGGTGTCCTCGTCGATGCGGACAGAAAGCTACTGGTCACAAACTTTCATGTGGTGGGAGAAGCGCGAGGAACAGTCATCTTCTTCCCGGATACAAGCGGTTCTCAGGTCATCAATGATCGAGATCACTACCTCAAAAACGTTCGCAGACTTGGCGTTCGCGGTCAGGTCGTGGGCGTCGACCGAAAGCGAGATCTGGCTCTGGTCGAACTGGATCGTCTGCCTGAAGGTGTGGAAGCGATTTCCATGGCCGCAGGATCAGCAAGGCCAGGGGCAGTCGTGCAGTCCATCGGGAACTCCGGTTCTTCCGAAGCACTCTGGGTCTTTACTTCCGGCACCGTTCGTTCGGTCTACCAGAAACAGTTTCGAACGGGGGCGGGCGAACACGACTTCAAAGTGCTCGAATCGCAATCACCAATTAACCCGGGCGACAGCGGCGGTCCGGTTGT
>CAJWGB010000054.1 GCA_913031625.1 uncultured Planctomycetaceae bacterium
CGCCGAGGCCTATACCCATTGCTGCGCGGTGATGACCCGCAACATGATGGCGCCCGATGCGGCCGAAGGGATCGACGTCGCGATGCATGACTCGAATCGGCACATGAGTGTTGACGGCGTGGCCTTTTGCGCTGTGGCAGACTGACGGGGCGACGACTTTTACCGTCCCAAGTTCTGAAAGGGCGCGGTACAGGGCGGCCAGACCAGGAGCATCAAAGCCATCGTCATTGGTGATCAGAAATCGCATTTGTGTGGACTCAGCATTCGTTGGGCAGACAGCGTTATGTCACCGTCATCAGTGCCGCAATCGTATACGATCCTGGCAGAAAATCGTCAAAGCCAGCGGCGATGACTTTTTGTCGATCGTCGGAAGTTGTGTTGCCCGTGAGCAGGCTCAGATTGCGCAATGCTGGTGTCGCTGACAGCAACGCCAGGCTTTGCCCCGTATTAAGAGACCTGTGACCCATTCTCTACTGAGAGTCTACTGAGAAGATTTTGGGCTGGCAGAACTGGTTACTATGCAGTCTCCGCCGTTGACTCGCCTTCGTCTTCAACCTTGTCCCAGAAAGAGACAAAGAACACGACCATCACAGCAATCGCAAATCCGGCAGGCAGATACCAGAATTCTGCAAAGTTGATGACTTCATTGGTCTTGCACTTCGCAGTCCACCAGCCAAAGAACTGTGCACCAAGGCCAAGTCCCAGTCCCTGAGTGAGCATCACAACAAGCGATTGGGCCTGACTTCGCACCTCAGTTGGTGCTTTTTTGTCTGTATAGATCATTCCGGTCACAAAGAAGAAGTCGTAGCAGATGCCATGCAGCAGAATGCCAAGGAAGACGGGCCCTGTCATCATTGGTCCTTCCTGACCAAATGCGTAGCCCCAGAGGCCATATCGAAGGGCCCATGCAAACATTCCGATAAGCAGCATCTTTTTGACACCCAGCCGGGCAAAACAGAGTGGCATGACGAGCATGAAGAAGATTTCACTCATCTGCCCCGTACTCATCGCACCGGTGGTTGAGCCAAAGAGCTGCACGCCCATCGTTTCCACAAATCCGTACCCCTTGGCGTAGTAGCCGGCAAGAGGAATACAGATCAGGAATGAAGCGATCGCAAAGACAAAGAAGGCCGGGTTCTTCAGCAACGACCATGCGTCAACACCAAGCACCTTGCCGAATGACACAGGCTGACCTTTTGCCGGCGGAGCTGTCTTCGGCAGCGTCAGGCAATAGATGCCCAGAATGGCAGACGAAATCGCTGCGGCATGAAACATATGCGGCGAATTGTCAGAGAACTGAATCGTACTGCTGACAGCATTGAATGCATCATTGGCTGCGGCAATGGCAGTTTCGTCTTCACCCGCTTTTTCCAGCGCCGCAGAGAGTGTCTCCTGAGCGGAGCTCAGTTTGGAAGCTTCGTCCGTGAAGAGGCGACAGCCCCACATCACCCAGTTGCCGACGATCCATCCGATTGTGCCCAGCACCCGGACAACCGGGAACTGTTTTTCACCGTCCGAAAGATGGTTAAACGACAGACTGGCGGTCAGGCCGAGGGTCGGCATAAAGCAAACCATGTACAGCAGAAGGCACAGAATCATGGGGTGCGTGAACTGCTGCAGGAGAGTCTCCGGGGCTCCAGCTGCTGCAAGGGACGGTGCGTACCAGAGCAAACCGGCTCCGATCAGGTTGAGAATTGCCAGAACCTTTTCCGTATTCAGGAAGCGGTCGGCGATCAGGCCGATGGTCAGTGGTGCCAGGATGGCTGCAATTGGGGCGACCGTGTACGCAGCTGCATCGTACGATCCACCTTTGCCAAGCGCCGTCATGCCGTTTTCCTTCAGGAATCCGAACATCGCGACGTACCATGCCCCCCAGGTAAAGAACTGCAGGAACATCATGATGGAAAGACGAGGGACAATCCCTCCCTGATCAGGTGCCTGAAGTGTCTCTGAATTTGCGGTGGCGTCGGACATTGTGTGGAGATCCTCTGCGGTTGGAACGGACTGTTAGGAACAAATCTACCGAGTGACTAACGCCTCAGAAACTGTGACGGGTAGGCCGACAATAATTTTGCGCAAATCCATTCCCTCAAACAGGTTCCCTCAAGCCGGGGAGACTCCTTCTTTTCCGCCGAGGCACGCAGGGCATCAGATTGACCCGTGCATCGGTTTCAGGCCCATTTACTGTTTGAGCCGCTTACCCTGTGTCACGACTGCACCGGCGATTCTCGGCAGCGATTCTCTTAGCAGGGCTGCTGACGGCTGGCGATCAGTGATGAACCCAGGCTACTCAGACTCCCGGACGTCAAACTCCAGTTTCCAGCGGCGGTCGTCTTTCGTGCTGACGCACCAGAGCTCAAGAACTCCCAGCTCTGTGACCCGAGATTGGAACCGCACGGGGACCGACGAGAACCCGCTGGCTCCTCCGGCTCCAGCCTCATCTTCTGTTTGAAGTTCCGTCTCGAGGCTGTTGGTCTCCACCAGTTCGTCACTCGAGCAGGAGGGCAACAGAGCGCCTGGTTCATCTTCGGTGCGAACAGTTGAGCCAAAGAAACGGAACCGAGCAGGCTGACCAACAATCAGTCCGATATCAGCAGAGGGTACGTCGCACTCTGTTCCCTCCTCCATGCCCTGAGGAACCACACATAATCCTCGCAGCGGCCGAGGAGCACCGGGGATTGCCAAACCTGAAGTCTCGATTCCGACGTACCAACTCCGTGGAGACCCGCCGCGAATTCGAATGTCGCCGTTTTCACGAGTCCAGCCATAGAATGCTGCACCGAGCGCAACCGCGTTATCGAGATCGTGTGTTCCGTCAAGCAGTGCCACTGCGTCTTCGTCGAACCAGCCCTGCATGACTTCGAGCAGTCGTTGTCGCAGTCGGTCTGAACGGAAAACGCCACCGTTGAAGAGAACCCATGTTGGCCGAACGGCTGATCCGTCACCGTGTCGTGTCAGGAAATCTGCGATATGCCGAGTGATCCCGGTGTCCTGCTCCCATGGCAGACCCATCTCCTGAAATCCGGTCTGCACATTTCGCACTGGCTGGTCACTGACTGCAGCATCCGGCAGAAATCCGTTGATCAGTAACTCAGCAGCCTGCTCACGCTCAAGCTTCACGCTGACTGTTCCGCCGATCAGCCTGCTTCCTCTGCCGAGCACAGACACCGTCTGCGACCTGGGCCCTTTCTCCGCCAGCAATGCTTCCTTTGCGGTTCGGCAGGAGTGCCATAGTGAAACAGACTGCCAGGGGTCCAGTTGAATTTTCTTCTGTTCGAACAGACTCGCTGCGTGCCATGCCAGGGCAGCATCCATGTTGTCGCCACCCACAAGCAGATGATCTCCCACGGCGCGGCGCTGCAGCACGAGGTTGCCGTCTTCGTCAGAGACCTCCACCAGGGTCAGGTCTGTCGTTCCACCACCCACGTCACAGACCAGGAGAGTCTCACCGGCAGACAGGATGTTGCGCCACTCGTCGCCCATTTGCTGCAGCCACGCGTAGACGGCCGCCTGCGGCTCTTCCAGCAGTACAATGGACTCGGGCAACCCCGCTTTGATTGCTGCGGCACGGGTCAGTTCGCGTGCGGCGGGGTCAAAACTCGCGGGCACCGTGAGGACAACATGCTGGTTCTCGATTGAGTCATCAGGATGCTCTGCATCCCAGGCTTCGACAAGGTGTTCAAGGTATCGCTGAGACGCATCCACAGGCGAAATCTGTGGATTACCTTCGGGAGCCTGCCAGGGAAGAATTCGACTGTTGCGGTCCACTCCTCCGTGACAAAGCCAGCTCTTTGCTGCTCCCACCGTGCGATCCGGATTGTCTGCGGACTGTCGACGCGCCAGCTCGCCGACCGCGTAGTCCGCTCCGGGGCACCACGGAAGATCGCATGCACCATTCTGTGCTTCGGCATCCGTGGCAAGGTAGGTGAATGAAGGCAGACTGTTACGAGCCTCCACGGTTCCGCGATCAACAAGCTGTGGAATGGGCAGAATTTGAGCCTGAGGTGACTGTTCCTCGAGCGGCACCCACGCAAGGACACAGTTGGTCGTCCCAAGGTCTATTCCAATGGCGAACCGAGCACTCATTGAGGCATTCTTCCTGCAGTTACCGACCGCGAATTCTGCTATTCAGGATTGGGTTCTGCTGTGTCCAGTGAACGGAGATGTTTCCATGTAAACAGCCCGGTGTCGTGATTGTCCGACCACTTAATCTTCAGGGCGTAATTGCCCGAGAATCCGACATCGAGGGTGTCGATGTCTACGGGCACGGAATCCGGGTCGAGAATTCGTTCACCGGTGAATTCATTGACGCAGGCTGCGCACGGGCAGTTCTGACGAACAAGACGAAATGGCAGTTCCGAAATCCGATCACTCCACTGGAGTTCGATGATTCGGCGTTCCTTGTGAACTTTGATACCCAGAGGAGTCTGCATAGCAAGTATTGTGGAGCATGAGTGACGTGCGGGAATCAGTTTTGGAGTCGCCGCGGCAATTATCACGACGCAGCAATGCTCTCAATCAGATTCAGATCAGGCGGTCAGTTCGTCATCAGGATCGGCGTCTTCTTCACAGAACACTTCCGTTAGGAAGTCGACAAAGTCCTGCACCGATTCTGCGACGATTTCCCAGCCGACAGACTGATGATCATACTGCAGAACGCCCTCGAATTCTCCGGACACGTCGACACAGTAATAGTCGCCCTGCCCCGTCTCCCCAATGATGAGAAACTCCTGCGGCCATTTACACTCGCCGCCCTCCGGAGTGATCAGATAATCCAGTCGCGCTTCTTCATTCAGGGCAACCACGACTTCCAGGTCGCGTGGCAGTTCAACATCACTGACGTACCCTTCGCTGTCAGAATCATCCATCGCCCGCACGGCGGTCGTCAGATGCGGCGGGTAGTCAAGAATGATGGCTCGATAATCGTCAGGCACGGACAGGCCAATGATCTCTGCCAGTCGGCTGAATGACTGTTGTTGTGAGTCGCTTGCACTCATGAATGCCTGTCAGTCGCGGCCAGGATGCGCGATGTCCTTCCAGTATTTGTCGAACTTGAAGTTGGGACTGTTGTCGGGATCGTGACATGTGGCACACATGCTCTCCCGAGCCTGTTTCTCAGTCACCTTAACTTCATCGATGGCCGCTTTCACTTCTCCTTCTTCAATCAGCTCAATATGGCGACTTCCCGGACCGTGACAGTTCTCGCATTGATTACCGGCGAGCAGCGTCTGCAGTCCTTTCTCCGGTTCCTTTGCCAGTTCCTCATTCAGGAAGCCAGACCGATACCTCAGGTATTGTTCGGGCTTCCAGCCTGTCACGTGACAGGCCAGACATTCCGGATCAAACCCACGAGAAATCCCTTTGAGACGCTCGTAGCCGTGATGCTTGTTCTCCGGGAACAGGCTTTCAAACGCGTGGGCATGTTTTGAGTCCTTCCACACCGACATTGCTTTCTTGTGGCACGTAGCACACTGTTCCACACCGACAAAGTGTGCGCCCGACGGATGTCCCACTCCGATTGTGTCTGTCAAAACGACTTCCTGGTCTCTCAGGCGCTGCTGGTAATCTTCCATCAGCTGAATCATCGAAGGTGTGTCGTCAAAGTCAGAGTCATTCAGAGCGACCAGTCGATACTGAAAGCGTTCTTCGGCGTCTGGGTAGTACGCGAGAACTCCAGCGTACTTTCCTTTCCGCCCGGCTTCGATCACCAGCGTATCTCCGACTTTCTCGAACGCGTTCTTCGGGTCCGGGTCGGATGAGCCTTCCGCAGTGAGGACGATGTCAAACTGAGGAAACTCCTTCGCAAATTCTTTGGACTCCGCAACCTTCGCCTGAGACAACAGAATGGTGACATCCGGCGATTCGGGTTCCAGTTCCTTCAGGACTTTCTTAAGTGCTTCACGCGCGTCGGAAACCTCAACATCAGACACACGACCCATTTCGCGCTGCAGCTTGCTGCTGAGCACACTGGTGACGGCGATCTTTAGTCCGCCCTGCTCAAACGTGATCCATGGCTTCGGGCTGAGTTCCGGAGTTTCAAAGAAGACAACGTTGGCGGAAATGAAACTGACCGCGTCTTCACTCTCGGTATCGTGTTGCGAAAGCAGGAAGTCTGCTCCCAGACGAAGTTCCTCAGGTCCCATCCCGATGCCCCGATACTTCATGTCCCTGAGGGCTCTGAGCGTCGACTCCAGCTTGATCTTCGCCTGCTGCACGGCGCTTCGTCGAGCGAGACCGCCGGCATCGAGGCCGCAAACCGGCCACTTTTTGTCTTCCAGTTTCTTCAGCAGATTCGCCCGGCGGGAAACACCGCCCAGCTGTTCTTCGGAGCAGCCACAGGGCTCAATGAAGCCGTGCATCTCAGCCGTCAGCAGAAATGCGACGGCGGGCTGATCCCACGTCTGCCAGATCTTTTCCTGACCGGGAAACCCATTTGGAGACGCGCTGTCAGCAATCCCTTCTGCACCCTGATGGGTAGCATGCTGACCTGAGTCAGACGAGGAATCGCCGGTCTCCTGAGAATCGCTGCTGCACCCCGCAAGTGCGATCAGGACAGGAAGAATAAGAGCCGTCCGTTTCATAGGGCTGCGACTATCAGAAGGTGCGGAAGGTCATCTGCAGGTCAATCTGCTGACCGGACGGATGATTGGTTTTGATCCTCAGGAGTCCCGGATTGTCCCGACCACGCGCAGTCGCGGGATACCCGGCGGGAATCCTGATCTTCATCGTGTAACGCCGCTTTGAATCTCCCAGCGGCTTGCCTTCATCCATTTCGACTTCCAAAAACTTTGGTATCGCTTCAATGTCCGTCAGCTGCAGTGCTTCTTTGAATTCGCTGTGGTCCACAAACAACTGCAGTTCCACTACTCGCTCTTTCTGACTTGAGAATTCGCCCATCTGCAGCCCCTGCTGCAACTCATGCCACTGATAATTGCGGACTCCAGGTTTTGGCATGATCCTGATCGGTCCGCGCTTCTGCAGCTCGATTTCCAGTGAAATCGGTTTGTGGTGCTGGTCGATGTGGACCGAGACTGGCTCGCGGATCAGCATCGGTGGCAAATCCGGGTCGACTTTCAGGACAATGGCGACGGCTGACTGGGCCTTATCCCATTCCTGAACTGCCATTTGCTGTTCGGTGCACTTGTGCCATTCCAGCGTAAAGTGCTCGTTCTCAAACTCCATGTCTTTGATGCTCATGTCGTCAAAAACGCGTGAGACCAGGAAGCCGACAATCAGTCCCTCTTCGGGAACATCGTTGGCTTTAACGATCCATGCTTCAGGAGGAAATACAAATACGGGGACGGAGACAACACCTTTCAGACGGAACTGAACTTCCTGCGCGTTGATGTCGTTAGTCAGAATCGGACCTCCGTGCTCAAAGTTCTCGTCTGGTCGCTTTCCTTCAATCTCCACGATCAGCTCAGTGGATTCGCCTTTCTTCAGTTCTTTCTTCCCCAGCTCAAAGGTGGTGCACTTGCAGGTTGGTTTTCCGGTCTGCAGCTGCAGCACACCTTCTCCGTGGTTCTCAATGAGAAACCGATATGACACCGTATCGCCGACCAGCATGCCGCCAAAGTTGTACTCCGTCTGCTGAACCACGCATTCCGGCTGAGGCCCCGTCGAACTGACCATCGGAACGCCGGCTGGCTTTTTGTTCTTCGCCGGAACGGACGCAGTGCTGGTTGGCTTTGGACCCTTTGTTCCTTCAGTCTCTTCGGTGCCGCCCGAGAGAACCCAAATGGCTCCACCAGCGACAGCGAGAAAGCCCACAACAAAGATTAGGTTTTTCATGACATCATTCCTGTGCAGGACCACTCAGGTCCTTTAATCGATCGACCAGTGATTCGGGAAGGTATCTGTCCGAATGTCCCCAATCGTGATTAAGTCTGTCCTGTTCCAGTGCTCTTCGGGCTGCCAGCCTGGCTTCTTCCACCGGACCAGCGTCCCGCAGATGTTCCGCCAACTCAGCCAGCAGATGTGCGTCCGTTGGATATCGATCCACGGCAGATTTCAGATCGCGAGTCGCTGACTGCGTGATTGCTGAGTCATTCGTCAGACGGGCGCAGACCTGCTGAACCCTGCTGCGAAAAAGAAATCCGGTGTATCGACGTGGATCCATCTCAACCAGTACGTTCACAGCCTCCATCGTGTTTGTGAACTCGCGTTCCAGCCCCACCGGCACAGATTCGCGCGCACCGGCATCGCCAAAACGGTCCTCAAACATATACGTCAGCAGTTCCGCTCTCCGTTGGGCGGAATTCAGACTCCATGGATCTGATTCACAGGCCCTTTCGAGTGCTTTTGCTGCCTGACGGGGTTCGCCGCGACTCAAAAGCCTGCTCGCCGTGGCCATTTCTGTTCCAGAATCCAGATTTGGGCGAATCGCCATCCACATGATCAAACCGGCCGTCACGACCGCACCCCCGGCCTGCCACCGCCCGACAACATGTCCGTCACCCTTCTGCCACGGAATGCTGAGTGCATGCAGAGCCACCAATAGCTGCACGACCACAAGAATCTGCAGGCCTCCAGCACCGAGCAGGTGAATAAAGAGAGCCAGCAGGCAGACCGCTGGAGTGCTCCGTGGGACTCTTGCGGCGGCCATAACATGAGCCACCGGAAGTGCGACGAGAGGAATCATCCATGCTCCGTTCAGTTCGCCCACCCACCCAACAGCTGGCACCTGCCCACCTGTCAGCGGGTTTCCGAATACGAACTCCCATGCTGCAAACCCAATCCCACCACCGAACAGCAAAGTTCTCAGCCCGCTTTCCGGGCGCATCGGTAGAGCGGCTGTTGCAGAGTCTTCCTCTTCTTTCTGCCTGAGCGACCCGACGGCTGTTCCCATAAGCAGGACGAGACCCGAAAGTCCGAGCAGACCTGCTGAAATCCAGGCGTCCAGCACAATGTTATGAGGATCAAAAATGGCCTCGCTGGATTCTGCGAGGCGATACATCAGGTAAGCATTTCGAAAGTTGCCGGGCCCTGTCCCCAGAAGCGGGTTGTCCAGAATGACGTCGGTCGCGCCTTTCCAGTAAAACAAACGAAACTGCAGAGAGCGTGGAGCTTCCAGAATGACTTCCTGGTCCAGTGCACCGGATGCCAGAGCGGCCATAAAGACGACACCAGCCAGGCCCCCTGCTCCTCCCATCCAGAGCAATAGTTTGCTGCGTGAACCGTTTGGACCTGCACGCAGGAGGAATGTCTGAAGAATGACACCTATTGCCGTGGCCACCCAGGCCGTGCGACTTTTAGTCAGCAACAGACAATAGCCGGTTAACAGCAGGAACAGAATTACCGACCGTCGAGGAAAATCTGACTCCTGAGGCGACAGCAGTGTTCCGGCCAGAAACACAACCATCACGGCAAGCACACCACCAAGCGTGTTGGTTAATGCAAATGGACCCTGCGGCTCAAGGCTGTGCAACAACCTGTTTTCGTAGCTGATCCGTTCCGGGCCACTCCGAGGAATTCCATACTGCAGCCGCTCCTGATCCGTGGCATTCACGAACCAGTCTCGTTCCTTCGGCAACAGGTAGTGGTAATCGACTATTCCGAGTACCGCGACGCCGACTCCAAGTCCCACCAGCAACTGAACGACGAGCATCTGCCGACCAGCAGCACACAGTCGCTGCACAACCATCCAGCCGGCAGCAGCGGAAAGAAAATGGAACGTCAGGTTCACCGATGTGCGACGATCACCTCCGAACTGAAAGACGCCCAGTGTCGAAAGCACGTACCCAAGTCCCAGTAGCAGTACGGCCGTGGTACTTAGCGATATCAGGCGACTTCCAGTCTGACGGGAACTCATGGTCCATGCAGTACCAGCACCCGCCAGCATCCAAAGGACAGCAAAATGCAGCCCTTCGCCCGTTTCGGCACCCTCTGAGGGCCACAGAAATCCGACGGTCAGCAGCATTCCCCAGAGTGTAATGGCAGCCTTCTGCATAGTTGCGGATCAGGTACGGCCGGAGGATCGGCGGCCAACTGTCTCCAGAATTCCAACCAATGCGAGGACACAACAGATCATCGCAAGGATCAGCCATGCCCCGGCCCAGTCGTTGACCTTGTAAAGCAACAGTCCGCCCAGTCCGGTCATCAGTGTTGCCAGATGAATGGTCAGCACCGCATGAGCGGGCTTAAGCCCGAGCTCCACGAGACGGTGCGAAAAGTGACTCTTGTCACCGTGGAATGGACTGCGACCGCTGCGCAAACGAATCATAATCACCGTGACGAAGTCGTACAGTGGTACGGCCAGAATGCAGATCGGTGCAAGGATCACATGACGACTTCCGGAACGCTCATAGAACGTCCCTGCGATTGTCAGAGTTGCCAGCAGGAAGCCAATCAGGTTGCTTCCTGAATCTCCCATGAAGATCGATGCCGGTGGGCGATTCCAGCAGAGGAACCCACACAGAGATCCTGCCAGCATCAACAGGCATGCTGGAACCACAGGATGCGGTTCTCTGACGACAAACAAAAGAATGCCTGCCGACATCAAAGCAGCGATGACGCCGATGCCGGCCGACAGCCCGTCCATGTTGTCCAGGAAGTTCATGGCGTTGGTCAGAATCATGATCCATAGAACAGTGACACAGATTCCAAACCATGGTTGCGACATGAAGACGGTTGCCCGAACGCCGCCCAGCGTGACTCCAAAGGCGACTGCCAGCTGAACGCCCAGTCTCAGTTTCCATGAGAGGTTCCAGCGGTCATCTGCAAGCCCCATGGCAAAGAGCGCGCATCCACCAACAGCAATCGCAATCATCTGCTGACCAATGGCCGCATCGGATGTCAGTGACCGAATGAGCTCTGCAAAGAACGTCGTATCGGGCAGGATGCTCCAGAGTCCGCTCGCCAGCAGGACACATGGAACCACAAGTCCAAAGAAGACAGCGATGCCGCCGCCCATGGGCGTTGGGCTGGCATGCACTTTGCGGTCACCAGGCAGATCAACCAGGCGCAACACTGGTGCCAGCTGACGGATGACGGGCGTCAGCAGAACGGCAGTCAAAAATGCAACGGAGAAAACGGCCACCGCAAGCGTGAGCATAAAACGCAGAAACCACGGACAGTAAAAGAGGGGCGGAGACTCGCATCCTACGGTTCAGAGACCGGTTTTGCCGGGACGAAATCGAAATCCGTCGGAGCTCAATGTCAGACTTCCAGGAACGTCCCGTCTGAATCAGCAGAGTCATGGTCATTCCTTCAATTCCTCCTGACCGGACTGACGGCGATTGTAGTTTTTGGCAGTCACCACCATCTGACGGGGAGTAGAGTGCTGAATCGTAACTCCCTCATGGCACTGGAGTTGCGACACTGATTTGGAATTTCTTCGTGATTTGGCGCACCACTTGCCAATGATCTGTTGTCAGAACGAGACACCCAATTTCGCGGGACTGTCGTCCTGATGACCGGAGAAAATAATGCGTAGTCAAGTTACACCAAAGAGCATTCGCCGACTGGTTGCCGCTGATGGTTACCTCACACTCAACATGCCGGATCAGGCGATTGAAGAGTTGCAGAAGGTGGACGACGCCGGACCACTCGAAGGTCCTCGCCGGCTGTTGCTTGGACTCGCTCATAAACGCAGCGGTGCTTCCGATCGTGCGATCGTGCACCTGGAACAGGCCGCGCGACTGATGCCCAGACCGATCCGCAGTTTTGCATGGAGTGAACTGGCCGGCTGTTATCGCGAGGTTGGAAACGCAGATCTGGCAGATCTTGCCGAAACTCTCGGTGGCGACGGAGCCTATGAATTGCGGATCGCGTTGGCAGATTCTGAGCTGAACATCAGGTCTACCGAATCGCTGACTGAAATCATGTGACGTAACCGCCTGCCTCATAACAGGTTCCAGTGACTCTTTGTCAGGGACGATTGGCTGCACGGCCTGTCGTCCTGTTTTTTTGCGCTCGGCAGAGTCTCATTCACGGCAACAACCTCCTCTAGCGAGGTAAGTCGGCTGCCGAATAAGGTATCTGACACACCGACTGGAACGATTATGACGGTCAGGAAGACTGCGTTCGGTGACCGAACGATTGAAGAATGGAATCTACGATGAAGGCTCTGCAACTGACGGGCTGCGCCCTCCTCACATTCGTCCTGCTCTCCGGTTGCCGAAATCGGCAGTACGCCCATGTGCTTGACCGCGACGATCAGGACATGGTCGGAAGTCATGAAGCCGGCGCCGAAACATGGAAGCCGCTGATCGACGAATCCGTCGCCAGCATGCTGGGCCGCGCATGTAGCGACGTCTCTACGGTTTCGTATACCACTGCGGGCGGCACTCCTGTTCGCAATGTGTGCTTCGTTGGTGTCGAGAATCGCAGCAGCGAACCAATCGGCGACTTTCGCGAACAGATCTACGAATACATTGACGCTGCCATTGGACGTTCTGACCAGTTCGACATGATCAGCCGCCGCTATGTCGAAGCGGCGATGAGTGAGATTCGGTGTCGTCCGGAAGTGCTCGTGCTTCCTCAAAAACAGGCCGAACTTCAGGCCGCTCTGCAGCGCGCCGAGCAACCGTTCGACTTCATCCTGTTTGCTAAGATCAGCTCGGGCACCACACGCAGCAACAAGGACTATCAGCGTGATTATCTGCTCACTTTGGAACTGCTCGACATTCATACGGGCAAGAGTCTGAAGGAGTCTGCCTCACTTCGTAAAGGCTATCACAAGACTCGGCTGGGCGAACTTCGGCATTATGGAAACTGAACCCGGAGCAAACCGGATTCGGCCCATGTCTCCCCGTGCTGAAACACGAACCTCAGGAAGATGGCAGTCAGGGTTGTGCCTTGCGTGCATCGCAGTCGTCAGCATGGTGGCAGGCTGTCAGAGTGCAGCCCAACATCAGCTCACTGCCCTGTCCGCCTTTGATAACGGAGATTTTCAGGCCAGTGTGACGGCTCTGGACGCTGCCGCAGAAGAGCGTGGTTCTGAACAGGAGCTCATAGCGGTCGACCACGCCATCGCTCGAATGCTTTCAGGGAATGCACTCTACGGTGAGACTGAGCTCCGTCAGGCACGCTCCAGACTTGACTACCTGAAGCAGAAGGACCTTAAGGAGCAGACTCAAGCCGTCTTTACCGATGATCAGGCTGTGTCATGGACGCCGCGAGACTACGAACGCCGTATGATTGACAGCCTTCTGGTACTGGCCAGCCTCCAGCACGGCGGAGAAGATTCATTCGCTTATTCGTCTCAGGCAATGGAAACCGTTCACCAGGATTTACAATCGCTCCAGGCTGCCGAGTCTGAACGTCAGGATGCTGAACAGGACGCCAGTGAAGCGGACGAGCTAATTGTTCCGAATCGGTTCTCAGTAAATGCACTGTCTGCCTACCTGCATGCGGCCGTGAATTCCGAACAGGCCATGAACAGCGACCTGACCGATCGGTCAATCAGGGCAGTCAGCTTCTGGCATCGCGGCAGCGACTCATCAGACCTGCTGACTGCCGGGTTCGGAACACAAACAGGTAAACGGCATGGGACCGTACACGTCATCACTCTGCACGGCCGTGTGACTGACTGGCAACCGGAAACTGCCGTCCCAACCAGCGCCGCTCTTCTGGTTGCCGGCGAGATCCTGAGTTCCACAGGAGATCATACAGTGCCACCCAATGTGGCGCCGGTACAGATCGCAAGACCGATCCATGAGGCGTTTACCTCACGCATCCAGACTCGCATATCGTGGGACAACGGTTCAAACGTGGTCCAGCAGACCGGACGTCAGCTGGTTGATCTGAATGCGGCTGCATTCGATTCTTATCAGCAGTCCCGCGATGACCAGATTGCACGGGCTGTGGCGCGACGGATCGTCAAGAAAGCTTCCGTTTATGCGGCCAAAGACAGCCTTGGTGTGGGAAGTAATTCCGGCCTGGATGTTGTGATCAATCTCGGCGGAATGGCATGGGAAGCTCTTGAGAAACCTGACACTCGACACATCTCACTGCTGCCTGCCAGTGTCGAAGTTGTGCAGCTGGAAGTCCCCGTCGGGTCGCAGGAGGTACACCTCGATCCGGTCTGGAACGATGGAGCTCTTGCCGGTGAACGCGTCACCGTGGACGTCGAAGTCGAAGATGGCCGGAACAGCTACGTCATCTGTGTCTGCCCGCCTCAGCAACCCGATCGCCTGATCGTCCTGCCGTAGCTCAGACGTCCGCCGAATCTGCCAGATGAGGAACAGCGGCTGGTTCAGCTCAGCTCTTTCGGCTGAGCCTGATCCGAATCAGGTCCTATGTTATAAACAGGTATGGATCAGGAAGTTCTCAAGCAATGCTGGTTTTTGGCGGGCCCGACAGCAGTTGGCAAGACGGCCCTGTCGGTTGCTCTTGCACAGTCGATTGGCGCTGAAATCATCTCCATGGATTCCATGGCCATCTATCAGGGGATGGACATTGGAACGGCCAAGCCACTGCCTTCAGAGCGTGGGGGAGTCACGCACCATATGCTCGACATTCTCCGTCCACACGAGGCATACAGCGTCAGTGAATTCGTGTTTTCCGCGGGACGGATTGCGGAAGACATTTGCCAGCGCGGAAGTGTCCCACTCTTTGTGGGTGGAACAGGCCTCTATCTGCGGGCGATGCTGCGAGGAATCTTTGATGGGCCGGAAGCAGACTGGGAACTGCGTCGGCAACTCGAAAAGGACGTCGGTCAACACGGAAAGCAGTGGCTGCATGATGAGCTCAGAAAGGTAGATCCTGAAACGGCCATCAGGCTGCACCCGAATGATGTGCGACGCATCATTCGGGCAGTCGAAGTCTACCGGCTCACCGGCGTTCCGCTGTCAAAACAGCAGACGCAACAACCACTGGACCCGACCCAGCGCCCCGTCCATGTTTACTGGCTGGACCCGCCTCGCGAGTGGCTGCATGACCGGATCAATCTCCGCGTCGATCAGATGATGGAACAGGGACTGCTGCAGGAAACAAAGACCCTGCTCCTGGCAGATCCGCCTCCCAGTCGCACGGCTCGACAGGCCCTGGGATATCGCGAACTGATCGATCATCTGGAAAACGGAACGGAACTGGATGCCGCCGTGGAACAGATTCGCACGGGGACCCGTCAGTTTGCGAAACGCCAGCACACGTGGTTCCGCAATCTGGAAGAATGCACACCGGTTGCGATCGACGGAACTGAGTCGACGGAAGCGTTGGTGGAACGGCTGACAACGTGAGCACTCTGTGGTTCTCTGTGTCCTCAGTGGTGAACCCAAATTGAATCACCACAGAGTGCACGAAGACGCACAAAGATGGCAGGCATCTGAAGTTGGACTTCTGGCGAAGTCCACTCCCTTTTCGGACCGCGTCTAAACCGAAGCGGTGGCTTCAATCCCGAGTTTGCCCTGCACGGTGCGGCTGAGCGTCTCGCGAACGACCTCAATCGGGATGCGATCGTAAACCTGCTGAAAGAAGCCTTCCACGATCATGTGCATGGCTTCTTTTTCACTAATGCCGCGACTCTGAGCATAAAAGATCTGCTCTTCGTCCACCCGTCCGGTGGTTGCCCCATGAGTACATCGGACGTCATCGGCTTCGATCTCCAGCCCGGGAATGCTGTCACAGCGAGCATCACGACTGAGCATCAATGCATCGCTGCGCTGGTAGCCGTCGGTCTGCTGAGCGGCAGGGTCTACTTTGATCATGCCACGCCAGATAACGCGGCTGTCGTCTCGCAGGACCTCCTTATAGAGCAGGTCACTATGGGTGCCCTGCTGACGGTGATGCTGCTGAGTGTAGTAGCTGATCTTCTGACGATTACTGGCAAAGGTAACCCCGTTGACTTCAGCGGTTGCAGCGCGCCCGTTCAGGTTCACGTCCTGATGGATGTGGCTCAGTTTGCTGCCAAGACCAACAACGGTCCACTGCAGCGAACCTTCGCTGTCAACGTTGCCGCCCTGATGGGCGAAGTGCCATGTCTTCTGATTCCAGTTCTGCAGCTGAACGTACCGCAGGTTGGCGTGCTTCCCAACAATCAGCTCAACGCAGCCGACATGCAGACCGGAAGCGTCCGAATCGGCCGATGTCGTTTCCTCCAGCAGTGTCGCTCGAGCTTCATCTTCCACAATGATGAGTGTGTGACCAAAATCAGCGACGCCGTCATTCGTGTGAGCAATCAGGCTGTGAAGAGGAAGATCGACCGTAACCCCTTTCGGAACGTACAGCAGTGTGCCGCTCGTCCAGAAGGCGGCGTGCCATGCTGCGAACCGGTCTGCGTCCGGACGAACTGCCTGCTGCAGGAAGTAAGGTTCCAGTGTCTCACGATTCTCGGTCAGCAGTGTCTGCAGGTCACCGAACAGGACTCCCTGCTCTGCAATGGAGTCTGCAAGCGTTGCAGTGCCGGAATGGCCATCCACATGCGCGATCTGCCCGCCGTACTCGGTCTCATTGGCCAGCAGTGTCTGGATGGAATCGGCATTCGACGCAGCTTCGGACGGACGAAACTTCGCCGCGTTAAAGATCCGCAGATCGACCCGTTTGAATTCTTCGGGATCGAGTTCTTCGCCGAGCAGTTCTTCGTACTTCGCGTACGCCGTACGACGTGCGTCCATGATCCAGTCCGGCTCGCTGCGTGACTTCAGGAAGTCTTCAAAGACTTCGCTGCTGTAGCCAATGCGATCGATATCAAGAGTAGCACTCATCAGCCCACAGATCCTTCCATCTGCAGTTCAATCAGCCGGTTCATCTCCACTGCATATTCCATTGGCAGTTCTTTGACGAGTGGTTCGATAAAGCCTGTGACAATCATGGCACTTGCCTCTTCTTCCGTGAGCCCACGACTCATCAGGTAGAACAGTTGTTCTTCGGCAATGCGACTGACGCTGGCCTCGTGTTCGATGGCCACGTCCTGCTCTTCGACTTCAATGTACGGATACGTGTCGCTCTTGCTGTCCGGGTCCAGAATCAGAGCGTCACAAACTACGTTGCTTTTGCAGTGGTCTGCTCCATCATCCACTTTCACCAGACCGCGGTAACTGCTGCGACCACCGTCTTTGCTGATACTCTTGCTGATGATGCGGCTGGACGTGTGAGGTGCACAGTGCACCATCTTGGCTCCGGCATCCTGATGCTGACCATTGCCCGCGAAGGCGATGGAGAGCGTTTCACCACGAGCACCCGGTTCCATCAGGTAGATGGCCGGATACTTCATCGTCAGCTTGCTGCCGAGGTTTCCGTCGACCCATTCCATCAGGGAGTCGCCGTACGCCATGGCTCGCTTGGTGACGAGGTTATAGACGTTGTTCGACCAGTTCTGGATCGTCGTGTAGCGGAAGCGACCGCCTCGTTTGACGATGATCTCCACGACCGCACTGTGCAGACTGTCACTGCTGTAGGTTGGAGCCGTACAGCCTTCGACGTAGTGAGCTTCCGCACCTTCATCGACGATGATTAGAGTCCGCTCAAACTGCCCCATGTTCTGGCTGTTGATGCGGAAGTACGCCTGCAGCGGGAAATCAATTTTGACACCGGGAGGAACATAGATAAATGACCCACCAGACCACACGGCACTGTTAAGTGCAGCGAATTTGTTGTCTTCCGGAGGGATCACCTTCCCGAAGTATTCCCGCAGCAGCTCGGGATGATCTCGCAGTGCCGAGTCGGTGTCCGTGAAGATCACACCCTGCTTTTCGAGGTCTTCCTGCAGACTGCCGTAGACCACTTCGGATTCGTACTGTGCTTTGACGCCGGCCAGATATTTCTTTTCGGCTTCCGGAATCCCCAGACGATCGTATGTCTTGCGGATGTCGTCCGGCACATCATCCCATGAACGCCCCTGCTCCTTGGCGGCCTTCATGTAGTAGTAGATGTCGTCGAAGTCGAGTTCCGACATGTCGCCGCCCCAGTCGGGCATCGGACGGGACTCGAAGATTTTCAGAGAATCGAGCCGGAACTGACGCATCCATTCCGGCTCCTTTTTCATCTCAGAAATCTGAGCCACAATCTCAGCGTCGAGCCCCTTGCGGCTCTTGAACTCGTAGTTGTCGGTGGGATCGTGGAAACCGTACTGGTAGTCACCAATTTCCACGTCCGCTTTTTCAGGTACGTCAGTACTCATAATTTCACCGTTATATAAAGCCCGATCTAACGGGGATTTGACGGAAAGCAATCAGACTGCAGCGGCTTCTGCCTGAGCATTGTCGGCAGCTGCTTCAGGGTGTCGTTCACGAATGGCCGCATAACCATTGGCGTGCAGGTCGTGAGCAAGCGATGCATCACCCGTTTCCACGATTCGACCTCCCAGCATCACGTGTGTGTACTGAGGAGGATTGAATTCGAGGAGGCGCTCATGGTGAGTAATGATGAGCACACCCATTTCAGGTCCGCTCAGTTTGGCAAGGCCTTCACTCACGACTCGAACAGCATCACTGTCCAGGCCACTGTCTGTTTCGTCGAGAATCGCGAATTTGGGCTGCAGCATCGCCATCTGCAGAATCTCCATTCGCTTCTTTTCTCCGCCCGAGAAACCATCGTTGAGATAGCGTCGAGCAAACTCGACATCCATCCCCAGTTCTTCCATGCGGCTTTTGATTTCCTTGCGGAACTCACGCATCCCGACCAGGCCTTCGCCTTCTTTGCGGTCCGGGTTGCGGATGTTACTGATGGCGTGACGAATGAAGTCGGCAACCTTCACTCCCGGAATGACGACCGGGTACTGGAACGCAAGAAACATGCCCAGTCGAGCACGCTCATCCGCTTCCAGTTCCGTAATGTTGACGCCATCGATTTCGATGGTGCCACTGGTGACGGAGTAGTTGGGGTGTCCGGCGAGAGCGTAAGCCAGCGTACTTTTTCCTGAGCCGTTCGGGCCCATCAACGCGTGGATCTCACCCTGACGAATCTCAAGGTTCACACCCTTGAGGATTGGCGTGTCCGCAACGGAGACGTGCAGATCGGTAATCTTGAGCAGACTGCTCATGGCAATCGCAATTCCTTCTTCATTGAGTGGTGTCCGAAGACGTCCACCCGGTTTCAGTCAAACTGGTCAGATCACAACTGATGCGGTGTGGCGTGCCGCATCAGAAAAGTTTCAAACGTTGAGTGCGGAGTAACCGCTGTGGTGAGGAACAGGCAACTGAGACTCTCCACGAGTCACCTTACGCTGCTTGATCTTGTCCTGAATTCTCATCAAGCCTTCCAGAAGTGCTTCCGGTCGCGGAGGACACCCGGGAACGTAGACGTCAACCGGCACAACCAGGTCCACGCCTTTGACCACGTGATATCCGTACTTGAAGTAAGGACCACCACCGACGGTGCAGGCACCCATCGCGATGACGTACTTCGGGTCCGGCATCTGTTCGTAGAGCCGTCGTACACGACTGGCCATCTTGCAGGTCACCGTACCGGCAACAATCATCAGGTCAGCCTGACGCGGAGTCGCTCGGAAGGCACCCGCACCGAACCGGTCAATGTCGTACTTGCTCGCACCTGTGGCCATCATTTCGATCGCACAGCATGCCAGTCCAAATGTCATCGGCCAGATACTGGATTGCTGTCCCCAGTTCATGGCATCTTCCATTGTGGTTGTGATGACGTTCTCTTCGAACCGTCCTTCAATCCATGTCATTTTTGTTCGAGGTCCCAACAGGCCGGACGAGATCCGGCACAAAGTTCTGAGTCGCAGTCTGACTGAAATCCGTGACGCCACATCACGGGGATTGCGAACCGTGACAGGCACGGCGCTCAAACTGTATCAGCCAAACGACTTGTTTTCGATTCTGAGCCCCGTTTTCAGGGCGTTTCCAGGGTTTGAGTCAGCTGTTTCCCGAGTCCTTTGTCTTCAATTCAAATTCACAACAGTGGTGGCCGTCCCGGCAGCGATGCCGGAATTCGACTTCCGTCCCCAGAACCTGCTCAAGCACGCGTTTTTCCACCTGACAGATGGTCTCATCCACGTCTGCCAGCATCGGAAACGGGCAGTTCGTCTCTCTTAAAATGGGTAATTCCAGCGAGTGATCAGACTCCACATTGAATCCGCTGGCCTGCATTTCGTCGGCCAACTGGTCCAAACGCTGAGCCGGGTCGTCCTCCTCGACGAGATTCCGCCGAAATCGGTCCGCCAGCTTGTCCTGGACCTGGCTAATCAGCTGTTCTTTGACAGCCGATTCTTCCAGCCCAACGATGGCTTCCCAAAGTACAACCGCGAGTTCCCGGTAGTCTTCACCAAGTGCGTGCAGGCCATCATCGGTCACTCGGTAGACATTTTTCGGTCTTCCACGTGACTGAGATTCCTGCTCACAAGCCAGCAGCCCTGAACCCTGCATCCGGCTGATTCGCTGCCGAATTGCTGTCCGAGTGACTCCCAGCAGATCGCACAAATCCTGTACTCCTGCACCGCCTTCACGGTGCAGAAAGTTCAAAATGTCGCGATCTCGTGAATCGATGGTCGGCATGCAGGTGTCCGGAGGCCAGGACCGAGTGTTATGTCAGATCGTCCGGATAATAAGGGCGACCTGCTATTTGACAATTTTTAATGCCAAAAATGCCATTAAATGAGATCCAGTCTCACTGAGTGCCGAGTCCTCGAGTGGCAATTTGCTGGCTGCTGGTCTCAAATCAGCCAACAATCCCTGAATTGTGCGGCCTGTCGCCGGCGTGTGGGGAGACCCGGCTTAGAATAGGCTGAGGGCGAATTGCTGCGATCTGCGATTATGCACCGACGTTCAACCAGCAGGATTCTTCACTGGTTCTTTCTTTTTATGCCAAGCACCTTCCAATGTCCGTCCTGCGAATTTCGCTTTCGCATTGAAGACAAGTTCCTCGGCCGGGTCATTGTTTGCCCGGCGGAGGGATGTGAGCAGAAGGTACGTCTGACGAAGCCGGACCAGCCGGCCCCTGAACCGGAATCGCCGAAACCAGCTCGTCAGTCTTCCCGAGCCGTCGCCCAGCAGCAACGAAGGAGTCGCTTGGCTGACTCATCGACGCCCGCTCAGTCAGCTCGGACTGGCGGAGACTCTCAGAATGAATCGCCCGCCCGGACTCCCCGACGCTCTGCGGCTGTTGAGCCGGAATCGAAACGTCTCTCCGAGTCACCTTCGCGCAACCGGGAATCAGCGCGCAACCGGGAATCAGCGCGTGAACGCCGTCGCGATCGCCGCCGCCGGGAAGCCGCACCTGCCAAACGCGGTCTCAGTCAGACTCATCAGCTGATCCTGATGTCGAGTGTCGCGTGCCTGCTGCTGGCGGGTGCCGCATGGGGCGGCTGGAAGCTGCTACAGGGGTCAGGAATGGAAGCCGACATCGTGGCCGTTGGCGATCGCCAGTCATCAGCCGATCCCCGGGATTCACATTCGTCCGATTCGGCCGCGCGTACAAACAAACCGGCGGGTCGACCGGATCAGGCGACCGCCGGTGGCGTGGTTGTTACTGCCAGTGAACCTTCACCGGAACAGCAACGTGCCAATGCTGCCGTGCTGGCAAAGGCCAAAGCGAAAGTCGTTAGCCGACAGGAGAAACTGGATACCGTTGTTCGACCGTTCCTCCGAAAATACTGCGGCGACTGTCATGGCAGTGACTCAGAAGAAGCGGGAGTCAACATCGACACGCTCACGTCGGTCGACCAGTTTCTTTCGGATCATGGCACCTGGGAACGCGTCTATCGCATGCTGAACGCGGGCGCGATGCCTCCCGCCGACTTTGAACCGCTTCCGAATACGGAAGAACGAAAAGAAGTCGTCGAGTATCTCTACGACGAACTTTACAACTTTGACTGTGACCTTGTTTACGATCCAGGCCGACCCACCATCCAGCGGCTGAATCGAGCCGAATACAACAATACGATTCAGGATCTGTTCGGGATTTCCATTACTCCCGCAGACAACTTTCCGGCCGACGATGTGGGTAACGGATTCGATAACATTGGCGACGTTCTGACCGTTCCGCCGCTGTTGATGGAGAAGTACCTGACAGCGGCCGAGCAGATTGCTGAAGAGGTCATTGATACCAAAGACTATTCAAAACCGATGACCATCACTCGAGCGGGCGGCCAACTGCAGTCCAACCGAAACGACAGTCTGGAGAAAGGAGTTCGCTGGCTCAACACGAATGGACTCGTCTATGCGGACTTTGAGATTCCGGCCGCCGGCGCCTACGAAATTCATGTCACGGCCATGGCCACACAGATGGGTAACGAACGAGCGAAGTTCGAACTGCAGGTGGGTGAGAAGAAGGAAGGAGTTCGAACCGTCCAGCGTGATCGTCGGCTCGAAGACTTCAAGCACCGTGCCATCCTTAAGCAGGGAAAAATCCGGATCACCACCACGTTTCTCAACGATGCATACAACAAGCAGACCAAAGCGGACCGCAATATGGGATTCGGCAGAATCGAAGTCCGAGGTCCGCTTGGTGGATTCGGCGATTTCAAACGCAAGCCGTCGCACGAACGACTGGTCACCGCAGTACCGGGGACCGATCGCAGCGTTGTGGATGCGGCATCCGAAGTGCTGCGGCCTCTTCTTCGACGCGCGTTTCGTCGGCCCGTGAACGCAGCAGAAGTTGGTCGGTTTGCCGGGCTTGTCCAGATGGCGGTCAGTCAGCTCGGCGAAACGTACGAAGGAGGCATTTCTCTCGCGCTGCAGGCGATCCTGGTATCACCAGACTTTCTGTTTCGAATCGAACAGGACCCGCCCACGGGCGCGAAGGAGCGACAGCTGAACAGTCATGAACTGGCAAGTCGATTGTCCTACTTCCTGTGGAGCACCATGCCTGATGATGAGCTGTTTGGGTACGCTGATTCGGGACGGCTCAGTGATCCGGCAATCCTCAGAGCTCAGATTCAGCGGATGCTGAAAGATGATAGGGCAGAATCGCTGGTGCAGAACTTTGCCGCGCAGTGGCTGAACCTCCGCAATCTTGACGACGTCACTCCTGACCCCACAAAATTCAAAGTCTTCAATAACGGACTGCGGGACAGTATGCGGCGCGAAACTGAGCTGCTGTTTCTGTCCGTCATCCAGGAGGATCGCAGCGTCCGCGACCTGCTTTCCGCTGACTATACGTTTGTGAATAAGCAACTGGCGCAGCATTACGGCATCGCCGGTGTCAACGGCAACAACTTCGAACGCGTGTCTCTGCAGGGAACCAAACGCAGCGGTGTTCTGACTCATGCCAGCATCCTGACCCTCACGTCAGACCCGGGCCGAACAAGCCCGGTAAAACGCGGGAAGTGGATCATGGAAAACATCTTCGGCGAGGCCCCGCCGCCTCCGCCACCGGATGTGCCGGAACTGGAAGAAACGGCTGAAGCGACTCCTGGGGCATCATTGCGTGAACAGCTTGAGAAGCATCGCGAAGATCCCGGCTGTGCGTCGTGTCACCGAGTAATGGATCCGCTGGGGCTGGGACTCGAGAACTTTGATGCCATCGGCCGCTGGCGCGATCAGGACAAAGGAAAGCCTATTGATTCGTCAGGTGAACTGCCGAGCGGAGAGAAGTTCTCAGGAGCACTCCAGCTGGTGAGCGTTGTGCAGCAGCGGGAAGAGAAGTTCTATCGAACGCTGACTGAAAAGATGCTGACTTATGCAGTGGGTCGTGGCACAAAATACTTCGATCGCTGTGCGGTCGATCAATGTATCAATTTGATGAGACAACGGAACAATCGGTTTTCGGCACTCATTGAAGGCATCGTTCTGTCAGATCCGTTTCAGAAACGTGCGGCCAATGTTCCGAAGACAGCAAAGGTTGGTGAATAGTCTGGATTCACACATCGGATTCCCAGTTACGGACCAAAGAGTAGTGGGATTCGCCAGAAGTCCTGCGAGCCGGTGGAGCTCGGAGCACTGCATAAGAACAGGAATTCTGGCGAATTCCACGACAGCGCAGACGGCCAACAACCCGGTTTCGCTGACTTACCGCCAAGGGTAGAATATCAGAGAGCGTCATCACCCGAATGACACAGGAGAAAGACATGAGACGCAAAACACTCGATCGACGAACCATACTGCGAGGCGCTGCTGGTGCCTCTGTCGCGCTGCCGCTGCTGGAAGCCATGCAGCCCGCCTCAGCTGCCTCCGTCGTGGCGGGCCCCAACCGCATGGCATTCGTGTTCTTTCCGAATGGTGCCATCATGGACAAGTGGAAGCCTTCCGGCGAAGGCACCAACTTCCAGATGAACACCACGATGGAGTCGCTCGAGCGACACCGCAAAGATGTGCTGATCATGACTGGCCTGACTCAGCATCATGCTCGAGCAAACGGTGATGGAGGTGGTGACCATGCTCGCAATGCCAGCGCATTCCTGACCGGTGCGCAGCCGCGCAAGACTCATGGAGCTGACATCAAGGTTGGTGTCTCCATCGACCAGGCGGCCGCTCATCTGGTGGGCCGTAATACTCGACTGCCGTCACTGGAGCTGGGAATCGATCGCGGAAAGAACGCGGGGAACTGTGACTCCGGGTATAGCTGTGCATATTCCGCGAACATCAGCTGGACGTCTCCGAACACACCTACCGCGAAAGAGATTCATCCTCGCCTGGCGTTTGAGCGTCTGTTCGGCTCAAAAGAAAGTGCGAAGACTGCAGAACGTCGGAACAGGTTCCGTAAGAGTATTCTGGACTTCGTTGCGGACGATGCGTCTCGCCTTCAGGTTCAGCTCGGTGGTACGGACCGTCAGAAACTGGATGAGTACTTCACCAGCGTTCGTGAGATTGAAAAACGAATTGAAGCGGCCGCTCGAATGCAGGTTCAGGATGTTCCCGACATGCAGTTGCCGGAGGGGGTGCCACGAGACCTCGCCGAGCACATCAAGCTGATGTACGACATCATGCTGGTGGCGTTCCAGACTGACTCAACACGAATTGCGACGTTCATGCTGGGATCAGCAGGAAGCAATCGAAGTTATCCCGAAGTTGAAGTACGTGACGGGCATCATGGTCTTTCTCATCACCGTAATGACGCGGGCAAGATGGAAAAGATTGCCCGGATCGACAGATACCTGATGGATCAGTTCTGCCTGTTCCTTGATCGCATGAAGAACGTCAAAGAAGGTAGTGGGAATCTGCTCGACAACAGCATGATTCTCTATGGAAGCGCCATCTCTGACGGTAACAAGCACCAGCACCATGACCTGCCGATTGTACTTGCCGGAGGCGGTGCCGGAACGGTGAAAACAGGACGCGTTGCACACTTCCCGAATGAGACTCCACTGAACAACCTGTTCCTCTCAATGGCTGAGCGAGTGGGGGCGAATCTGAACGAACTTGGTAACAGCACGGGCAAGCTGAAGATCGGCTGATCCGGTTGCGATGCAAACAGATCCGGGTAGGCTGCAGCCATTCCAACCTCTCCGGATCCATGCTCATGCTTTGCTCTCTACGCGACACCGTCGCGCCGCTTGTTTGCCTGCTGACTGTGTCGTCAATGGCGACCGCAGCAGACAGTCCGCCTAATGTTCTGATCATTATGGCGGATGACTGTACGCACAATGACCTCCCGTTGTACGGAGGCCGGAATGCAAAGACCACGAACATCGACGCATTGGCTGCTCAGGGTCTCACATTTAACCGCGCCTATCTCAGCTCAGCCATGTGCCAGCCGTGTCGCGCGGAACTGTTCAGCGGACGGTATCCGATGAACAACGGGTGTGCCTGGAATCACTCTGCCAGTCGGCCAGCCGTGACCAGTATGCCGCAGCACCTGGGCAGGCTGGGTTATCGAGTTGGGATCGCAGGCAAGGTCCATGTGAAGCCTCAGGAAGTGTTCCCATTCGAAAAGGTGGGCGGATTCGATCCCAGCTGCGTTCGTAATCCCACGCGAAATCATAAGCTCAACGAAGTGGCAGATTTTATCGGCCGTGAAGAACCCTTCTGTCTCGTGGTAGCGCTTGTGGAGCCACATGTGCCGTGGGTCATGGGCGATGCTTCCGCTTACCCTCCCACGGACCTCAAGCTTCCGCCGAACATTGCGGACACTCAGCGGACGCGCGAAGACTTTGGGAGGTACCTCGCGGAGATTACCTACATGGATGGCCAGGTTGGCGAGTTGCTGGCAACACTGGAGGACAGTGGTAAGTCGAAGGACACGCTTGTGCTGTTCACTTCAGAGCAGGGTTCTCAGTTCCCCGGATGCAAGTGGACGAACTGGGACACCGGACTGCACACGGCTCTGATTGTTCGATGGCCAGGAAGAGTACGAGCAGGCAGGCGGACTGACGCACTGGTTCAGTACTGCGATGTATTGCCGACGATCATGGACATTGCCGGAGGAGACTCAGTCGATGAATTGGACGGAGTCAGTTTTCGGGCCGTGCTGGAGGGTGCGGAAGAGTCAAATCGCCGGTTTGCTTACGGAATGCATAACAATCTCCCTGAAGGGCCTCCCTATCCCATTCGCACGGTGACAGATGGCGAATTTCGATACATCCGTAATCTGACGCCCAATGAGCTGTACATTGAGAAGCACCTGATGGGCACTCGAGGAACAGGGGGGCTCAACAATCCGTATTGGGGCACATGGACCTGGGACACTCAGCAGACTCCGGCGACGTACAGGCTGGTGAAACGCTACATGCTGCGACCACCCGAGCAAATGTATCACACGGCGAAGGACCGTTATGAGATGATCAACCTCGCCGAAGATACGTCGCTGAGCCAAAGAAAACAGGCACTGTCCGCTGAACTGGATCGCTGGATGAAGTTACAGGGTGACCCGGGAGCCGCTCAGGATTCCATGGAGTCTCTGGAAGCGGCCCGCAAAGGTAACCATCGATTCTTTCCAGGTGAATAATGCTCCATCTGCACTCCACATCTTCAGATCGCTGGCTGGCTCAGGTCGACAGCAACCTGAAAGATATCCTGATCGATCATGCCCACTGTGAACAGAAAGCAGCCGCGGCGGCGATGGATCTGATGTTCGACTATGTCGAGAACCAGGATCTGTGCGAGGAGATGACGGAGATCGTTCAGGAAGAATTGGAGCACTTTCATCTGGTACTGGCATTACTGAAACGCAGAGAGATTCGGTTCTATCGTATGAAGCCGGGGACTTACGGCCGTCGCCTGAAAGAGCTGGCGCGACGGCAGGAACCCGACAAGGCGGTTGACCGCCTGTTGATTGCCGGCCTGATTGAAGCACGCAGCTGTGAGCGATTTATGCTGCTCCGTGATCACCTCGACGATCAGGAACTCACGGACTTCTATGCGAGTCTCTATGAATCTGAGGCGCGGCATCATGCAACCTACGTCAGGCTGGCACGCCAGTATGCGTCGGACGAAGTCGTGGACACCCGGCTCGAGGAACTCGCGGCGGCGGAATCGGCTATCATCGAAGAAGGATGTGAGTTGCCTCGGATGCACAGTTGAACAGGATGCATTGAAAAATCAGGTCAGGTTAAAACTCGACCTGTTATCGGCCACTGGTGAATTGCTGACGGTTTCGGCGGGTGGTATTGTGGAATGATACGGTCATGCCTCCCTCTGCACTCATTCCTCCACCGAGCATCCCTATGAAACCACTCTCCCGCCGACAAATGCTGGGCGCGGCGGCCGCCGTGACAGCAGCGACCGTAATCCCAGCCGTTGCCGCTGCTTCCCGGGCAAAGAGGAAGTTCACGATCGATCTGAGTCCGGGTGCCGTGGGCGTTTCAGCCAGTCAGGAACAGGCGATCGACTATGCTTCGAAATACGGCTTTGAGTCGGTTTACGCGAACGCCGGATTCCTTGCCGGTCTGGACGATGGCGGTCGTGAAAGACTGGCTGCTGACATGAGGCAGAAAAACGTGGTGTTTGGTGCAGCAGGACTGCCAGTCGACTTTCGACGTGATGAAGACACCTTTCAGGCAGGCTTGAAGAATCTTCCGCGACTGGCCAAAGGCATGCAGCTGGCAGGAGTTACGCGCGTAGGGACATGGCTGAGTCCATTCCATCAGGATCTGACCTACGTCTCGAATTTTCGCCAGCACGCCCGGCGGCTGCGCGAATGCTGCAAGGTGCTTGCAGATCACGGACAACGATTTGGAATGGAATACGTTGGACCGAAGACTCTGTGGGCTTCAAAGCGTCACAGCTTTATTCATTCCATGGCAGAAACCAAAGAGCTGATTGCTGAGATCGGCCTCGACAATGTCGGCTTCGTACTCGACAGCTGGCACTGGTACACGGCGCATGAAACAGTCGAAGATCTGCTGACTCTGAAAAATGAAGATGTTATCGCCTGCGATCTCAACGATGCTCCCAAAGGTCTGCCGATTGATGAGCAGATCGACAACAGGCGTGAGCTGCCGGCGGCGACTGGTATCATTGATCTGAAGACATTTCTTGGTGCTCTCGTGGAGATTGGTTACGACGGCCCCATCAGAGCAGAACCGTTCAACGCAAAACTGAATGCGATGGACAACGATGCAGCGTGTGAAGCAACCAGCAGGGCGATGCACAAAGCGTTTGACCTGGTTGGTGGGTAGTTGACGCATAGTCTCC
>CAJWGB010000055.1 GCA_913031625.1 uncultured Planctomycetaceae bacterium
CCGAGGGTGCAGTACTGCGAGTTGCGGCAGGACTTCCTGAACCTCTTTCTCCCATGTCAGAACACTGGCACCGTGCTTTTCAACCAGAGCAGTCGCCACTGCTTTCCAGCCGGCCTGGTTCGCGGTATCTGACTGAATGACGACTGCGTAATCGTCGGCAAAGCAGAGAGCCGAGGTGGTGACAAGGAAGGCAGCGATCAGTCCGGCAGTTTTTTTCATAACCTGTTCCAGGGGGTTAGGTTTTAAGCTGGCTCATCATAATGCTGCAGCATGTGTCGCGCAAGACGTTCTTTGATTTCCAACCGAATTCCGGCGCGGAATTGAGTGATGAACCCGCTGAGTACAGACGCGCTGCCGGTCGATTACAAAGCATTTGGACGGTCCGCTCGGAGTCGCTTTAGAAGTACTTCCAGCTTCCACCCGATCTTCGTGGATTTCATCTGACCAGATCGAGATGGCATGGCGGTGCGCAAGGAAGAGGTTTCAGGAAAAGAGCGGCTCATAGACTCGACTACGCTTTTTCGTAGAGCGTATAGGTTCGCAGGTGATTGTCGCCATGAGCCACCGCCAGTTGTGTGCGGTCAGGTGAGAGGCTCATACCACGTCCGTCGTTCTTGAGTTGCAGGCTGTGGAATTCGTGATCTGTGTCACCCTTCCAGAACATCAGCCAGCCACCACCACCGCCCGACAGTCCGATCCAGAAGCCGTCTTCGTGATGAGCCACGCCCCAGATGCAGCCCTTCTTCTTTCCTTTGGACTGCAGAACGCGTTCGACTTTTCCGTCGGCCAGATTCACAAGAGCAATGGCGACTTCTCCTACACCGGCAAAGGCATTGGTCACATTGGTGATGCCGCCGAGCGCCACCTGTGCGCCATTCCGGTGAACAGCAATCCCGCGTGCGCCGCCGATGTCTGCTCGAAAGGTTGTGTCGTATTCGTGGAGAGCGTCAACCGATGCGACGTCGCGTTTCTCTCCTGTTGCGACGGACCAGGCGATGACCATTCCTTTGTGATCGCAGGATACGATTGACGAGCCGTCCTGAGTGAACGCGATGTTGTAAACGTGTGAAGTGTGCCCCTTAAACTCTCTCACCGCGGTGCCGTCTTTCGCGTCCCACAGCCTGACAAGCCGATCGTTTCCGCAGGTCGCTACGTGTTTTCCATCGTGACTCACCGCGATAGCCCGCAACCAGCCCTCGTGAGCAGTCACCATTCGAATCGGTTGAGGCTTCTCATCAGTTGCCGGCCAGAAGCCAAGGCGGCCATCATAGCCACCGCTGTACAGGGTTGCTCCGTCAGGCGAGGATGCAAACGATCTCACCCAGCTGTCATGAGCTGCTAATGAAATGGCCGTCCTGTTCGTGAGGTCAAGCCGATGAACAAGGTTGTCCTCGGCGCCGAAAAAGATGAATCGCGACTGAGGATTCCAGTGACAGGCAGTCAGCGGCCGTTCGTGTTTGTGCTCCAGCGCCAGCGCCGTCTTCTCTGGTGCTGCTTTTATGGTCGCCGCGTCGTTCATACGAGCAGCTCCGAGATGCTGGACTTCGAGGGATCCGCGATGGGGAACTGCCGTCCGCCAATGTCGAACTCGCCACCGGGATCGACCCCCACGGCTTCAAGGATCGTGTTGAATACATTCCCGTGATCGACCTGCCGATCAGTGACTTCAGTTCCGTTGGCGTTCGTTTTGCCGACGACGGCTCCCGGCTGAATTCCACAGCCACCGAATGCGACACTCCATGCTGTTCCCCAGTGATCCCGGCCATAGCGAACATTGACTTTCGGTGTTCGTCCGAACTCACTCATCACACAGATCAGCGTGTGGTCCAGCAGTCCTCGGTCAGCAAGGTCTGAGATCAGCGTCGCGAACGGGAGATCGAATTCGCCCAGCTGCTCGATATGAAAGTTGAAATTTTCGTGATGTGTGTCGTAGTCAGCGTGGTTCACCTGAACATATGGAATTCCATTTTCGAGCAGGCGTCGCGCTAGCAGACAATGAGTTCCAAACTGACTGGTGCCATAGCGTGCCTGGTCAGCTTTTGACTCTTTCGTGATGTCGAAAACGTCGCGTTGCTCGACAAGTCCCTGCGCCTGTTCGAACGAAAAGTTATATGCTTCGGTGTCCGCCGTCCGTCGCCCGCGTGCAAATCGTTCATTCACTCGTTGACGAAATGCATTGCGGCTCTGGTCGGCGTCGGGAGCCAGTGCTTTCTCGTCACCAATCTTCGGAGGTTTGGCATCGTAAATCGCCATGCTGGCATAACGTGCTCCCAGCCATGCCGCCTTGTGATGTTCTGATTCGACATTCCGTTTGCCGGCCGTCTGGCGTACCAGGATATGACCAGGCAGAGTGAAAGCGTCCGGCGTCAACGCCTTTGCCGCGACGGCTCCCAGGTGCGGATAATCTGTGCCGGGAATCCGCTTGTGGCCAGTCGTCATCTCCACGACGCCACGAGCATGATCACTGTTATGTGTGTTCAGGCTGCGAACAAGTGAGAGCCGATGCATTTGTTTGGCCGTGTGCGGCAGCAACTCACAGATGTGGGTCCCCGGCACAGAAGTGGGGATCGCGCGGAACGGCCCTCCCGTGTCGGTGTTGGGCTTGGGGTCCCATGTTTCCAGCTGACTGACTCCGCCATGCAGGAAAACATTCAGCACCTGCCGACGGTTTCCTTTGATCTGATCCGCGATGGCCGAGCGTCCCATCAGAACTCCGCCCAGGCCGGACGCAGTTAATGCAGTTCCGCCAAGTGTGGACTGCAGAAATGCTCGGCGGTGATGAGAATGCTCAGCGGGATTGCAGGCGGGACGCTTCATGGCAACTGACCGCAGGAAAGGACGTTGTGAGAGAAAGCTGTCGCTGGTGGGATTTGTATCATAAGCCGGGCAGTGCCCCGTCACAATGTGGAGCTGCCCACTTGGGAGGCCCTCGTGTTATTTTTGGCCCTCTGCAATCGCTTTGAGATACCGAGCAGCTCCCTGTTTGGTTCGTTCGTCACGGTGGTTTACCAGGGGCTTCAGCTGTTGCTCGTACGGAGTGGGATCAACCTCCTCAAACGCCAGCATTAGTCCTCGCAGGCGGTGCGGATAGATATTCTTTTGGTCCTTCCATGTCTTCTCCAGTTCAGCCATCGCTGCCTCGCGTGTGCTTCGTGGAGTTGGTGGGTTTTTGATGAGGCTCAGCAACTGAATGTGCGCATACTTGTAACTGGATTCGTGCTCGTCCTTCAGGAAAGGACTGAGTTCATTGATGCGGCCGATGAACTCACTTCCGCTGACAAACTCGGCATAGGTCTCTCGAAGCCGTTTGCTTGCTGCTCTGCCCTCTCCCCATTTTCGCAGGATCTGGACACGATGGTGATAGCTGTCGGGAAACGGTCCGCGTTGGTAGTACTTGTAGATCTGTAGCAGCTCATCGTCGGGGCGGCTCTGATCAGCTGCCGCATTCATGAGTTTCGTGTGTTCGGCTGAAGTCAGAGTTTCTTTATCGAGGTATGCCAGGACTTCATCAAACTGGATGTCCAGATTCAGTTCACTCGCGGCAATCTGATTGAGCCGCATCAGCTCAAAGAGCCTTGCGTAGTCTGTTGGACTTACCTTTCTGAAAGCACGCTTCAGCGCGGATCGGACTGCGGCAGTTCCTTTCCATGTCACAGGATCATAGTACGGGCCTTTAAAGTTTGGTCGATGGCCCCACCACCTGGTTCCATCCCACGGGGCTTCTTTGTGATAGAGCCGAAACAATGCCATGGTGATAAGCCGAGCGAGCTCCCGGTCGCCAGTCTGTTCAATCTTTGCCGATAGCGCTGAGACGATCTGAGGAGAGTGGATTTCCTGCAGCCCACGTAGTGCCACTTCGCGAAACTCATGATTGTCCAGACTGTTTAGCAGTATTTCTGTCGCATCAAGTCGCACGATCGCCTTCAGGGCGGTCAGGGGAACTGCGTGGTGAGGCGGGGACCAATCGCCCTCTTCTTTCTGAGTGGCTGCATCTGCTGGTCCGGCAGACATCCTCAACTTCGCAGCAAGAGGCAGGAGGTCTGTGGCAGCATCAGCCTCGCCGGATCGGGCCAGACCGACGATTGCTCTCAGATGCACTCTAGGGTTCTTATCCTTCAGGCCGTCCTGACAGATTGCTTTTGCTGTTTCGTCGAATTCGTTGGTGACATCACCGACGGCTCGCACAATGAATTCACGGATTGCGGCGTCCGGGTAGAGTTTGCGCAATACTGGATGTGATTGAGGACCGTTCAGTTGTTTGAGCGTCAGGATTGCGGCTGCCCGCACGTAGTCTGGCAGGCTTGAGTCTTGGGCTGTCGCTAAGAGGCCTGTTGAGAAAGTCTTCCCCGGGCCACGTTCAACAATTTCTCGCATCGCATTGAGGCGGACAACCTGACTCCGGCTGGTCAGCGACATGATCAACTCGGTGTCGGACCTGCGACTCATCTCTGGAAACGACACTTCCTTTCTTCTGTTACTCGGCTGTATTACATCGACGTAGCCAAATGGTTCTGTCGCCACTCCAAAGCCGCCTCCGTCGCGGGAAGCACAATACAGCCGCGAACTGCCATCCATGTCCATGTCGATGACGGCGGGCAGATTCCGAAAAGATTCCTGCTGAATCTGAAAGCTGGCCTCGGCAGAGCGGCGTGGATGAATGGCAAGCCCTGTGTTGAGGTCACCGGACAGGAGCGTATCGGCAAACTCTCCGGGAACCCCCGGCTCGTGAATGTAGTACATTCCCGTTCCGGCTCCACTCCCATAATCCGCGACCGGCAACATGATCTCGTGTTGAAAAGAACGATACAGGTGGGGGTACCCGAAGTCCGCGAGTTCTGTCACATGATGAAGTCGCGTGTTCCAGCCGCCCCCGTCATTCGTGTTGTCCCTCGCAAACAGGTTGAGCCACGGATCGACAGCGATGTCATAGATGTTGCGAGTCCCGGTCGCCACGACGCTCAATTGACTTCCATCCGGGCGGACCCGTAGAAGGCCCCCACCTCGAAGAGTTGCTTTTGTTCCATCCGTTCCTGTCGCTTCAAAACAGCCCTGATCACCAACGGCAAGATAAAGCCAGCCATCGATTCCCATTCGGACTCCGTTGGCGCCGTGGACAACAGGACCTGACCGCAGGCCGTTACCCAACTGGGTTACCAGCGGAGTCTTTATCTCGGCCACACCATCTTTATCCGCGTCCTGATAAGCCATGAGGAATGGGGACTGCATGAGATACAGTGTCCCACTGACAAAGCAGCTTCCGCGGGGCGAGTCGATGTGGTCGATATACGCCGTGATCTGGTCGGCAACTCCATCCCGGTCTGTGTCCTCACATCTGATCACCTTGCCAATATTGCGGCGGGTACCGTGGGCGCCGTTTTCGTCGCAGCTTACGAAGACGACTCCTTCAGGAGAAACGGACAGACCTGTCGGTGCCGAAATGTGTTCGCTCGTAACGAATCGCGTCTGATTGAATTCCTGTGTCGTTTCATCGGCAGCTACGGTGCTCAACAGAGAAGACACGGCTGCCAGTGCTGAAATTGTCGGCGTCATTCGTTTCATGGTTGTCGACGTAATGGACTTCGCCAGAAGTCCTCATTCTCAATGAGTGTTGATTCTGAATTCTGCAAAGCTGACCAGCACAACTGTAGTCGGCCTCGGTGCTATAGCCGACCTTTGTGAGGCCGGAATCTCTGCGGCCTCAATCTGCGGAATTGCACGGCCCTGCAGAGCACTCCTACAGCCTCTGATCCCGCAGTCTGCACTCTGGCTGAGTCAGTGAATGGTAACGTTTATAGGGGCGCCCGACAGTTGCCGTGAAACATCGTCATCTATCTGCTTAGAATATCAGCACGTGCATCACCTCAGGCCTGCCGGACGACCGGGGATTTCTCAGGGAATCCAATCGATCGGAGTTTCATTGTATGAAGATGATCGTTCCGAAGACGATTCTGCTGTCTGCACTCCTGTGCGGACTATGCCATTCATTGGCTGCGGTTGCAGATGAACACGCGACTGATGTTCAGACATTCAAACGGGTGGTGAAGCCTGCTCTGCAGCAGCTCTGTGTTCATTGCCATGGACCAGACGTGCAAAGTGCCAGACTCCGGTTTGATCAAATCGAAGGGTTCCGGCCTGCTGATCGACATCTCTGGACGATGATTTACGAGCAGTTGTCTACGGCGCAGATGCCTCCGGATGGAGAAGAGCAGCCAGCAGCCGCTGACAGGAAGAAGATTCTAAACTGGATCCGAAAGGAACAACGTGCCTTCGAAGCCGGCAGCACCAGACGGCTTAACCGCCGTGAATTTGGGGCTGCACTTCGGGACGTGACCGGGCTGACAGTGGACTTCGCATGGACGATTCCTGGTGACAGCAAAGTGAATGGCTTTGATACCGGAGCAGAAGCTCTGCAGGATGCAGCTGACTCTGTGAGTCAGTTGATGGAGGTTACACGACGAGCCGTCGAGGGCATTCGGTTTCTGGAGCCAGCTCCCGTCGAGGTATTGAAAGTTGATTTGGTAAACGCAGAGAAAGACCCGTATCGCCGGTTTGATCCATGGAAAGAAGAGAACATCAAGCTTGGCAAGCTGCCGCGTATTGCAATGCCGGGATCAGGCGCTCTGATTGAACCCAAATGGCCCAAAGATCGCAGCAGCAGTTTGTTCAGTGTCGCTCCGCCGGAAGACGGCCAGGGACTGGTTCGCGTGAAGTTCAGAGTCGCTTCATTCGCAGCGTTCCCCGAGATTCCCAATCCAATCGTATGGGTCAAAATTGGTGGACGGGTGTTGGATCGTCGCGAGATCACCGGGCCCGTTGATCTGGAGTATCAGGTTCAGATTGAAGACTCACTGATGGGGAAGGATGGCCTGAGTATCTCTCTCACGCCACGGGTTGAGAGTCCGTATCGTGTGGAGGGGTTTGAGAATGAAGACAAGTCAAAGCCTGACCGACTTCCGGACGGAGCAGGCCTGTTTCGACCTGTGTGGGACAAGAAGAAGCTACGTAAACCGGAGGAGCAGCCAAGGCCGTTTCTCGTTCTCAAGCACGTTGAATTGGAACGGGAATATGTTGCCCTGTGGCCTCCTCGTCACTGGAATGCTGACCTCGGAGAACTCAGCGATAACACCCAGAGTGCAGAGAAACTATTGTCGTTGTGGATGGATCGTGCCTGGCGGCGTCCGGCGATGCGGAATGAGAAGAGACCCTTTCTGGCGTTCTATCAGCGTCTCCGCGGTTCAGGGATGACGTTTGACGAAGCTCTTCGAGCAACCTTCCAGTCCGTCCTGATGAGCAGCCCGTTTCGTTATCTGGATTCGACGGCTCATAAAGACAGGGCAGTGGCTGATCATGCGGTCGCTTCGCGGCTGAGTTTCATGCTGAGAGGGGCTCCTCCAGATGCTGAGCTGCGAGCGCTGGCTGCGAATGGAAAACTGCGAAGTCCGGAAGTCCTGCAGGGCCAGGCTGAACGCCTGCTGGATGGTGAATTCAGCTACGATGCATTTGTGCGTCCGTTCGTGAGTCAATGGCTGGAGATGGAGCAGCCGCTCACACTGGTTGATGATCGGCTGGGCAAATCCAGCTATCACTTTCGACGGTTTTTGGGCGACTCGATGCGTGACGAAACATGGTCTTATGTGGCACGCATGTTGTCGGACAATCGGCCGGCGCGCGAGCTTGTCTCCAGCAGCTGGACAATGATGAACAATGCGATTGCTCGTCACTACGGATACGAGGGAATCGAGGGCGGACACTTCCGCAAAGTGAATCTACTAACAAACGACAAACGCGGTGGAGGCATTATGTCTCACGCTGGGATCCAGTCGATGTTGTGCTGGATGGGAGATAACTGGGTCATCTATCGAGGGGCCTGGACGGCTCGAAAGATTCTCGACGACCCGCCTCAGTTGCCGCCTCTCGAGGTTCCGGAACTCGACGGTTCAGCGGGCGATCTCAAGCGGCTGACTCCACGTGAGCTAATGGCATTTCATCGTGAGGATAAGAATTGTTCCGTCTGCCATACCAGACTGGATCCGATTGGGTTTGCCTTTCAGAATTTTGATCTGAGTGGCCGCTGGAGGGACGTTGAGCACGCGTCATACTCGGTCGATGAACTAGACGGTAAAGTCGCGTGGCACGGACAGGGCAAGACGCGGCCCGTGGACGCCGCCGGCGAACTACCGGGCGGCGAGCAGTTTTCTACCTACGACGAGTTTAAAAAGGTGCTCCTGAGCGACTATCAGGAAGATATGGTGCGAGGGCTGATGAAAAACTTTATGCTGTATGCCACTGGACGTAAGCCGGATATTGATGATCTGGCCGAGATCGAGACGATCATGAAACAATATGCCGGCAGAAAGTATCCGCTTCGGGACATGCTGTTGGCAGTCTTTCAGACAGAAGCATTCCTCGCCCATTAGGGTTAAGTGAAATGGAATTCGAGTAACTTCGACTGCAAATCGACAGGCAAAAGAGAGTCTGGCATGAATCGGAAACAACTTCTTAATCGTCGTCTCATTGTGGGTGGATTCGGAGCCACACTTGCCCTGCCCACACTGGAGTCATTTGGCGGCAGAACAGAAGCCGCGGAAAGAAAAGGTAAAGACCCGTCGCGGTTCGCCTGCTTCTATATCCCTGGTGCCATCAGTCAGTATAAGTGGTTCCCAAAAGACACGGGATCTGACTACACGCTTGCCGCATCTCACAAACCACTGGAGCATCATCGCGACCAGTTTTCCGTGCTGACAGGGCTGTCCCATATCGAAGGACGGATCAGTGGGCACGTGCATCCCTACAGTTGGCTGACGGGACACAACATCAATCTGATTCCCGGAACAAAGACGAACACGATTTCCGTTGATCAGGTTGCTGCGAAACACATTGGTCCGACGTATCTGAATTCTCTGGTGTTGTCATGGACCAATGGAGTTGGTGTGACGACTCTGTCGCGGAATTCACTGGGAGTAGATATCCCGGCAACTGCGGACTATCGGCGTGTTTTTGAAAACCTGTTCCCGCCAAAAGATCGTATGGAGATCAGGAAAAAGCAGGCTCGTCTGGCGCTGAACCGCAGCATCCTTGATACGGCGATGGGCAACGTCAACGATGTAAAGCGTAAGCTGGGACGGATTGATCAGGAACGCGTTGAACAATATCTGCATGCTGTCCGTGATGTAGAAAAACGCCTCATTCAAAAGGAGGCAATTCTGGAAAAGGGTCGCCCCGCCTTCGATCAGTCAAAGGTCAGGCTGGATGGTAAAAAGAACAGCATGCGTGATCACATCGAGTTGATGACGGATCTCATCGCACTCGCGTTTCAGACAGACATGACCCGAGTCGCCACTCAGTGTCTTGGCGGCGAAGCCGGCCCCAACTACGACGATTACAAAGACTGGGCTCAGAAAGCAGGTGCTCGGCTGCGTGGGACCCATGATGTGCATCACAAGGGGGGCGGCAACCGGGGAGCAGATAATCCGGACGTGATCGCGCTGAGCTTCAGGGACGAAATGCTGTGTGCCTGTATCGCACGTTTCATGGACAGGCTGAAGAGCATTGAAGCGACGGAGGGCACGTTGCTGGACCACACAGTGATCCTGTTTGGCGGCGCGCAGACTGCCAGCCACGTGGGGAGTAGTTTCCCAACCATTCTGGCGGGCGGGACCGCGCTTGGGTTCAGGCACGGTCACCACACCAAATGGAAACAGAACGAGCGACCAATGTCGGATCTGTATCTGACGATTCTGCAGCAGCTTGGCTGTCCTGTTGAATCGTTCAAGGAAAGCAAAAACACCATTTCCGAAGTGTTGGCGTAACCAGGTTCGGATATTCAGGATTCCATCTGCGCACCGAATGGGGAACTGTCTTCCGGCGGTCACTCAAACATCGTCCGATGTTTCTGTGGACGTGCAATGGTGACCGGATCACGGGCGTGCTGCCGTTGATGTTGATCTCAGGGCCGATTTTTGGGCGTTTTCTTGCCAGTCAGCCGTACCTGAACACCGGCGGCGTGCTGGCAGATTCTCAAGCAGAGTCTGAGCTGTTGATTGAGAAGGCTGTTTCGCTGGCCGAACAGATGAATGTGAAACATCTGGAACTTCGCCACGAACAGGAACACCATCATAGAGAGCTGAACGTAACAAACACTGAGAAAGTACATATGCGGCTGGCGCTTCCACAGACTTGCGAAGAGCTGTGGGACGGATTGAAGTCCAAGGTTCGAAGCCAGATTCGTAAACCTCTGAATGATGAACAGCTAACGTGTCAGTTTGGCCGCGAAGACCAGTTGCACGCTTTCTATTCGATCTTCTGTCGTAACATGCGTGACCTGGGAACTCCGCCGTTTCCTCGGAGCCTGTTTGCTGAGATGCTGACTCGGTTTCCAGATGAAGCTGAGATCTGCACCGTGCAGTTGAACGGTCAGCCTGTGGCGTCGGGGTTTCTGCTTCATGGACCGGGAACGACTCTCATTCCGAGTGCCAGCTCACTCCGTGAATTCAATCGAACAAGCTGCAACATGCTGATGTACTGGCATGCGTTGAAACGGTCGATTGAGCGTGGGCAGTCTGAGTTTGACTTTGGACGCAGCTCAGTGGATGCCGGCACGCATCGGTTCAAGAAGCAGTGGGGAAGTCGGGAACACCCGGCGGTCTGGCAATACTACAGCCGTCATGGCGACGTTTCAGATGCTCGACGAAACAGTGGAAAGTTTGATCGCGTAATCGCCGCATGGCAGAAACTACCCGTCTGGGTGACGAAGTTAATCGGCCCGACGATTGTTCGCGGAATTCCATGATTAGATCTCCGGTTGCTCGGTCGGTCAGATTTCAGCCTGACAGGGCGTCAGGAAACAGACTTTCGTCCGATCGTTCGGCGAAGAAACTCTGTTCCCGCCTCTGCACTCTGAAGCTCACTCGAAAGCGCAGGACAGTACACCGCAAGGGGGTCGAAGCCGTTGCCGTCGACTGCCATCTGCAAAAGATCTTCTGCTGAAAGAGTCAGCCGCCCTGCGCGTTTGGTCAGTGCAAAGTTGATGTCACCGATCTGGTCAAACGCTCGATAGACTACTTCGGTACAGACGAGTTTATCGGCTGTCGTAAAGTCGAAGTCGAAGTCGTAGGGCTTGTTGGCGTGCTGGCATCCTCGCGCGATGGCAGTGCTGACCTGTTCTCTGTCCAGCCGCGGACGAATGACGGCGATGGCGTCACTGCGGAATGGATTACTGAGGGAACGAAACCGAACACCATCCTTCATTGATTCCAGGACGCGTGTCTGTCGCGATGAATCCAGTGACTCCAGTTGTGTCCAGTGCGGTTGCAGTGAGGTCTCGTTTAGCTTCAGGTCCTGCAACTCAGACAGTGATCCAAGGTAAAGTGCGGCATGCGGCCAGTAGCCAGGGAGAAAGTAGTTCGTAAACGCGTGCTCTTTTCGGACAATGACGACATCACCGGGCCGCATCTGCTGCTCAATCTCGGCCTCAATTGTTGAGGGCAGGCCAGGCTGATGGCCAACTTTGAGGTAACAGTCAGCGATCAGGCGAGAAACGCACTTCTGCAGCCCATAGAGGGCTCGAGCCAGCAGTCCGGTTCCGAATCGTTGATTCAGAGATGTCGACCTCACCCTTGCCCGAACCAGGACGAATCGATCAACCGTTACATCGAGTCGACTTTCCAACTGGTTGACGATTTCCAGCAGATGTCGCTGTGCGTTCGTTTCTGCCATCTCTGCCAGCATGTCCCGATTCTCTGAGACATACATGAATGCATGATACAGATGCCACGCATGGACAGGGCTGGTGAGAGATTTCTGCACAAGGTCATAGGTGCCAGCCGGAATTCCGAAGACTCGGTCGGGTTCGTTCAGTTTGCTTCTCACGACTGGCCGATCGTGGAACATCTCCCGGAGGAATCTGGCAGCATCGACAAGCACAAGTGCGCCGGAATACGCTGTCAGCAGCGCCAGTGGCCGCCATTCTTCAGCAAAACGCTCCGTGGAATGAAATGACGTCACCAGTTCAAACAACGCGTTGCGAGCCTGCCCGTAAGAGACAAGAAGGTGTCGCGTCTGTTCGTCTTCATCAGGAGTGAAGTAGCCTCGTTCAGACGCCTCAAACGCGTCAATGAATTCGGATGCTCTTAGCTTCAATCCGTGAAAATGGCTGGCAAGATCGACAACTGTCACAGCGCCGCGTTGGAGTTCTTCGATTGACATAACAGACTGTCCGCCTCTCACAGACGCAGATTTCGTCCCGACGATTGATCAGTTCTTCACCAGTGATTCCCACGCAGTTCGATTTTCCTTCATTGCAGCGACGATGTCCTTTGGGACGCTGCCTTCTTCCAGCAGCGTCCAACCGGTGAATCCATCTTTCTTAACCGGGACTTCGTTGAGCAACGGAAACAGTTCTGTCCACGGATATTTTTGATTCCGCAGATCATGAATGTGAATCGTGCTGATCCGGTTCTGTAACGAACGGAAATTCTTTTCCAGCCCAGCACCGTTCAGGTCAGCCGGATTGCAGTTCCAGCACACGGTGACCGAAGGGTGATCGGCAATTTCCATGATGGACTGCATGTGCGGAATCTCCGACGTCCCACGACCATGGACTTCGACACGAATCTGAACTCCATGATCGGCGGCAAACCTGCCGACTTCGTTAAGCGATTTTCCAATCTGCTCAATCGTCTTTTCGACCGGCCGATCTTTCGGCAGGCCATTCGGACGCACTTTCACCCCGGATCCTCCCGTATCTTTGCACAGACGAATGAAGTCCTTCGTTTCCTGGATGTTCTGCTTTAGGACGGCCGGGTCAACTGCGTGATACTCGCACGCACTTCCAAGTCCGACCAGCTTCACCGGACTGTCCGCAAACAGCTTCTTCACTGTTGCCCGCTGGGCAGTGCTGATATCGATCTCAACGCCGTGTTTGTGAGTGCTGCGAAGCTCGACGCCGGCGAAACCAGTCGCCGCGCAATTCTTAATGACTGTGGGGACGTCCCATGACTTGCCCCAGTTATATGTGACCAGTCCCAGTTTCAGTTTGGGTTCTGAGACTGTGCGCGGCGATGCAACATTGATTGGGAGCGAGGAAACTGCGGCCGAAGCGGCAGCTGCACTGAGGAATTGTCGGCGCTTCATCATCTTCTCCTGGCAAGGCGGATAACCAAAGTCAGAGCGACATTTGTTTATCTTAACAGGACCGACTTGAGGGAGTCGAATCTCATGAAACAGGGAAACTGCGTTTCCCCAATTTCACGGGAGGATGATGCTTCACGCTGTTGACGGTCGCTTTCAGGGATCTGCTACTGAATCATCAGTGGCTGCGAAAGTATTGAATCAACGTTGACGTCGATCGAGTCGCGAATCACATACTCACTGGAGAAGACAGCCGGCTGGACTGTCAGATGCCGGCGTGAAGGCGGGGTATAACTCATCGCGGAAAAGGGCACTGCGATGTTGATCAGAATCAGATCCCGTTGATCTGCCAGCGACAGATCTGTGAGTTCGTTTCCGGTTGCGAGGGACGTCACTCCAGTGTCAGTGTCTACGTCGGCAGCAGAACAGCCGACTGTATTGACAACGGTGTCAGTGATGTCCTTCGAAACTGAATCGGACGTGGCTCAGTCGATAACTACTTCCCTTCCGTTGCCCACTGCTTCATCAGGGCAATATTGTCGGAGATGATCTGCAGACGCTCCGGACCTCGGCGTTTGATCGTCGAAAGGTAGACAGCCATATCACTGTCGTACATCTCCGGTGATTCGGGAACTCTGCCTTTGTCATCCGTCTCTTTCATCCATGTGTCCAGCATCCCCCGCATCTGCTTGAGCCGTGCAGTGTGTTCCGGAGCGTCGGCCAGATTGTGAATCTCGAATGGATCATTCCGGAGGTCATAGAGTTCTTCCTCAGGCCGCCGCTCACGCATGACCAGCTGCTGAATGGGGTCGAGCTTTCCGGCAGCGTTCCATTCACGCATGGCCATCAGAATGTGCTTGGCATCCTTGTAGGCACATGGCTGGAGATACGGTCGCTCAGGAAGAAAGTTTCGAATGTACTTGTAGCGATTCGTTCGCACGGATCGCATGTGATCAACCGTTTCATCGCAGCGGTCCCGCGCTGCAAAGACGGCCGCCCGAGGATTGTACTGAGCTGCCAGAATGTCCTGAGCCTGCATGTTGCCGGGAATTGGAATGCCCGCTGCAGCAAGGGAGACGGCACTGATGTCGATGTGCTCGACAACGTCCGTCCGCACGGTGCCGGCAGTGATTCCCGGACCGCTGATCACAAGAGGAACGTGCAATCCTTCGTCATACATAAACTGTTTGCCTCGAGCGTGGCTGATACCGTGATCTGTCATGAAGATGACAAGCGTGTTCTTTCGGATGCCTTCCTTTTCGAGACGGTCAAGCACTTCCCCCACCATAACATCTGTCATTCGAACAGAGTCAAGATAGGCCGCCCAGTCACGAACAATGTCCGGGTGCTTTGGGTAATAGGGCGGCAGCCTGACCGCCGACAGTGGGGTGCGATTTCCCAGTTTCTTTTTGGTATTGGAATGCATCTTCTCCCAGCCTTCGGGATCCTTGCCACGCAGCTTGCCGCCAGGTGTCATGATCTGGCAAAAGAATGGCTGTCCGTCTTTGCGCCCCGACCAGTCGGCTCCATCGTAGATCGACTTGTTCCATTCGAAGTTGTAATCTGTCTTGCCCAGTCGCCCTTTTCGAACGGGCCATCCGGTAATCGATGTGTGGTACCCGGCTTCCTGAAAGAGCTTTGGGACCAGCTTAATATTCGGGGGCAGGTGGATCTTCTTTACACCGCGGCCGCTTCGATGGTGGTGAGCTCCAATGCTGGTCTGGTACATGCCTGTGATGAAGGCTGACCGGCAGGTCGAGCAGACCGGGGCTGTCACATACGCATTGGTGAATTTCACACCACCGGCAGCCAGTCGATCAACATTGGGGGTTTCAATTGCGGACTCGCCGTAGCATGAGAAGTTGGCCGACATGTCATCCGGGATGATCCAGACGATGTTTGGTCGATCGTCCGCAGCTGCAGTGGAGACAAGAAACAGAATGGAGGCTGTAATGAATCTCATACCAGGGTTTCACTTGGTCAGGGTTTGATTGAATTAAGTCTCAGGCCTGTGGCTCAGTCATGCTGAGAGGGTCAAGGGTTTTTTCAAGGACGTCCGGCGGCAGAATCTCCTGTTCCGTGCAGAGTTCTCGAATGGTACGCCCGGTCCTGAATGCTTCCTTCGCGAGTGCGGCAGCTTTTTCATAGCCGATGTGAGGATTCAGGCTGGTGACCATGGAAAGACTCTGCTCGACCGAAGTCTCACACGCCTCTTCATTGGCCTCCATGTTCAGCAGACAGAATTCGACAAATGCATTGCAGCCGTTTGCCAGCAGCCGAATGCTTTCCAGTGTTGTGTGGCCCATGACGGGCATCATGGTGTTCAGCTGGAACTGACCACCTGCTGCACCGCTCATTGCAATAACGCCGTCGTTCCCCATGACTCGGGCGCAGACCTGCATCATGGATTCGCACATCACCGGATTGACTTTGCCTGGCATGATCGAAGATCCAGGCTGCAGGTCAGGAATCTTTACTTCATAGAATCCGCATCGAGGTCCTGATCCCAGCCAGCGGAGATTATTGCTGACGTTAAACAGCGTCGATGCAATCGCCCGTAGTTGTCCGTGACACTCCACGAGGCCATCTCGTTGAGCATTGGCTTCGAAATGATTGGCTGCTTCCACAAACGGGATCTCAGTCTGCTCTGCAAGCACGGCTGCGACGCGTGCTCCGAACTCGGGATGTGTATTGATCCCGGACCCAACCGCCGTGCCGCCGGCCGGCAGCTCCAGAATCGATTTCAGTGCACGCTCAGCGCGTTCGACAGACAGTGTGAGCTGGCGTGCGAAGCCGCTGAATTCCTGACCGAGGCGCAACGGCGTTGCATCTGCCAGGTGAGTCCGCCCAATCTTGATGACCTCGTCCCACGCTTCGGCTTTTGCGTACAGTTCCTCTGAAAATCGCTGCAGTGAAGGAATCAGGTCGTTATGAATCGCAATGCCAACGGCGACATGGATGGCGGTCGGGAACGTGTCGTTTGTGCTCTGCCCCATGTTGACATGGTCATTGGCGTGAATCAGTTTGTTGCTGGCGAAACGGTCCATCCCGAGAATTTCGATAGCGCGACTGCTGATTACCTCATTGACGTTCATGTTGCTGGAGGTGCCACTTCCAGTTTGAAAGACATCGACCGGAAACTGATCATCCAGCTCTCCATTGACGACCTCTGTGCAGGCTTCCAGCATCGCTTCGACCTGTTCGTCCGTGAGCGGATTCTTCCCGCTGCCGGTCAGCCGGCCGAGGTCTCGATTTGCAGTTGCGCAGGCGTGTTTGACCCTGCCCATGGCGTGCACCAGTTCGGGCGGAAGCTCCCAGCCGGAAACAGGAAAGTTTTCTACAGCTCGCTGGGTCTGGGCCCCGTAATAGGCATCCGCAGGGACCTGAATGTCCCCCATCGAGTCAGTTTCAACACGAACGTCCAACATCATTCTATTCCAGCTGTGTAAAGGGCCACGGCTCACCGCCAGGGCAGCATAATATCTGTCCACTTGCCGATCGCAATCACCCGCACGGCAAGTCATAAAACCGATGCTGCAGATCGCAGATAAAGCAGATTCCGTGGTTGCGAAGCAGCGCACCACAGACGCGGCAGATGCCGTGGCTGCGGAGTAACTCGGATCGGTTTTCGGACTTTCGCCCCTGTTCATGAGGATGTGAGTCGCCTGCTTGACCATGTGATGCGCGTGCGATACGTTCCTCGCCCTTACAGCGATTTATGGTTCTTTAGAAACGCTCGAACATGTCCGACTCATCACGTCGTGCCCTTGTCAGTGTCAGTGACAAATCCGGTCTGGCAGGCTTTGTTAAGGGACTGGTTGATCTGGGGTTTGAAATTCTGTCAACCGGAGGCACCCGCCGGCACCTTGAGGAAGCGGGAATCCCGGTCATCGATGTCACCACCTACACGGAATTTCCCGAAATCATGGACGGCCGGGTCAAGACGCTGCACCCAAAAGTTCACGGCGCGATTCTGGGACGCCCGACCCTCGAGTCGGATGCGGCCGCCATTACGGAGCACGGGATCGTTCCTTTTCAGGTGGTCGTCTGTAATCTGTATCCCTTCCAGGAAACGATTGCGAAACCGGACGTCACAATTCCGGAAGCCATCGAGCAGATCGATATTGGTGGGCCATCAATGGTTCGCTCATCGGCTAAGAATCACGCACACGTCGCGATCGTCACATGTCCCGATCAGTACGGAGAAGTCCTGCAACAGCTGAAGGACGGAAACGTCACGGAAGAATATCGTCGGAAGCTCGCGGCAGCCGCGTTTCAGATGACGGCAGAGTACGATGCGGCCATTTCGACGTACATGGCTGAGATCACAGCAGAAGAAGATGCCGGTCCATTCGGTTCCCGTCTCTCACTGTCTCTGCGGCGTGAAAGCACGCTTCGCTACGGAGAGAACCCACATCAGCAGGCTGCCTTCTACGTAGAAGACAATGCCCCTGCTACTTCTCTGGCACACGCCCGCCAGCTGAATGGCAAGGAGCTTTCCTACAACAACATCATGGACCTCGATTCCGCTCGAGCGATTGCCGCGGACTTTGATGAGCCCGCAGCATGTGTGATCAAGCACAACAATCCCTGTGGCTGTGCAGTCGCGGGAACACTGGCGGAAGCATTCGAGAATGCTCACGCAGGTGACCCTGTCAGTGCCTTTGGGTCAATCGTCGGTCTGAATCGTCGAGTTGACGCGGCGACCGCGGACCGCCTGAGCGAACCTGGTCGATTTATCGAAGCAGTGATTGCACCCGGCTACGACCCTGATGCCTTTGAGATTCTGACGACGAAGCCGAAGTGGAAGAAGAATGTTCGGCTGATGGAGGTTTCATTCGCGGACGAAGGACGCGGCGCCGCTGAGTATCGACGAGTTTCCGGCGGCCTGCTGGTGCAGGACCGAGATGATCTTCCGCAGCTGGAGGGTGACTGGAAGGTTGTCACGGAGCGAGAGCCGACAGATGAAGAATACGATGAACTCCGCTTCGCATGGCGAGTCTGTCGACACGTGAAGTCGAATGCCATTGTCTTTGCCAAAGGACGCATGCTGTTGGGAGCTGGTGCCGGGCAGATGAGCCGACTGGATAGTTCCGCGATCGCTGCCATGAAGGCTGGTGAGCGAAGCCAGTGCGGAGTTGTCGCCAGTGATGCATTCTTCCCGTTTCGCGATGGCATTGATGAAGCTGCCAAAGCCGGAATTGTTGCCGTGATTCAACCTGGTGGCAGTCGAAATGACGACGAAGTGATCCAGGCCTGTAACGAACACGGAATGGCGATGGTCTTTACCGGACGACGACACTTCCGCCATTAGGGCAGCTGTGCCGGTGCTCGCTTCGCTCGCCCCGGCCTCCGCAAAGGCTCGAGTGAGGAGCCGAGTGACGAAGTCCGGCACGCGTTCGCTCGGCGCGTAAAAAAGGGGACTGGTTCACCAGCCCCCTTTCCATTTCGGTGTTTGGCAGCTGGGTTATTGAGCTCCAACCTCGCTTGCCTGGCCGACTCCTGCGAGGATTCGGGTTGCAATATCGTTCCGCAGATCAGTGTCTTCGACGTCGACGTACTTGGCGAGCAATGAAGCATCGCTTTCGGGCTGCTCCAGAGCCTGGACAAGCTCCTCTGTTGTCAGGCGAACAGTCGCAGCGTTGTCGGCTCGAAGTCCGCGATCAACGCCGCCAAGTCCAGCTGTGCCAAGGTGCAGGGTAAACGAACCACCCCCTGGCCCGCTGACGTCCAGACCTACGCTCACAGTTTCACCCGCGTTCCTGTCGGTTTCGAGCATATCTGCGACGTTGGTGTCGACCTGCGGGTGAGGAATCTTGCGTTTGCCCCACTTGTCGTCGTTACCGTAGTCCAGATAGCGATGCATGATCGTGCGATCGATATCCGGGCAAACGATGTCGCCGGCAAACTTCTTCATCTGAGTCATGTCGAAGACATTGTCGGTACGCTCATAAGGCTCGTACGTCCCCATGTTGTCCCGCAGCATCTGTTCGAACATGTACTGATCTTCGTCCACGCTTCGATCTTCGACAGGGTCAAAGTCGTGTCCGCAGAATGTTGTTCCGGTGCTCTTGTAGTATTCGCTGCACCAACGAACCATGTTGCCGGACGTCATTGGGTTGTCCGGAGCCATGTGATAGGTGCCACCGCGAGCTTCCTGAGTCTCAAACAGTCGGACTGTGACGGCTGAGATCCAATCGACCGGGATGATGTTTCGAGTCTCGTCGCCCGTCATCTTCAGGCGAACTGGTGTATGGCGAATCCCGTTCTCATCCGCTGGCTGGGCTGGGATGATCAGGGCCATCAAACGCAGGTACAGGTAGATGCCGTGATAGGTGTTTGTATAGCCGGTGATTGAGTCACCTGAGATGACAGCCGGTCGATACACAGTGACGTGTTCTGCAAAGTCGATTTCACGGACTTCTTTTTCTGCGAGGAACTTGCTCTCCTCGTAGTCGTTGCGGAAGGACTGGCCAGAATCCAGCGAATCTTCCATAACGGGCTCGTCCTGGATACCAGCAACGTAAGCCGTGGAGACATAGTGAATGTCTGTGATCTGAAGGTCACGGCAAAGCTGAATCATGTTGCGGGTGCCGCCCAGATTCGTTCGCCATGGCTCGCCTTCCCGGTCTTCGCCGTAGAACTCGAGGATGGCAGCGCTGTGGATGATTGTGTTCACATTGTCTTTGACCCAGTCGCGATCTTCCTCACTGAAGTCAAAGCCTGCCTGTGAAATGTCACCCACGATGACAACAGGTCGCGGCAGCTGACGTCCCAGCTCCGCTTCCCAGTGCTGCATGATTTGCTCCATGCGATCGTAAGCCGACATCTTGCGGGAGCCACGGACAACGACGGCGAGGTTGTGTCCATTCAGCAGCAGGTCACGCACGAGATATCGCCCAACCAGCCCGGTTGCTCCGGTCAACAATGTGTACATATTTGTCCCTGATGGAAGAATTTTGAGGTGGTTGAGTGCACACCTGCCTCAGCTGAAATCCTGCAGCTTTCCAGTTCTGGTTGGGCTGCATCCCCAATTGGCCAGCGAGCCGGCCGGACGCATTGCGTGGTCCTTCAGGTTCCCCAACCTGAAATTCCGCGTCAGAATTCCCTATTGAAACAACATATTTCTCTAAAACAAAGCAGAAAATCACATGCCCCGAAAACATGCCAGCTTTACCGCTGATGCATCTCGGATCTCCTTCAAATTCTCCTCATCCGGAAACTTTCCCCCAGTTTTCGTCGCTGGCAAATGCACGCGATGACTGGGGTTTTTGCCCGCCTGGAGACTTCAAATGTGTAGAAATCTGCCGTTAGGCCACATCTTCGGCAGCCATTCCGGCAATTCCGTTGCCAAAAAATGTAGGGCTGCACATTTGTTACAGGTGGCCTCAGACCCAGTTCTCCAGGTCAATTCCCCAGAGATTCCGTTGGACCGAGGAGTTTTCACCTTCCCGATTCAACTGAGGATGCGGGGCAACTACGCAGTCGGCGGTCCGATTTGAAATCAGCAGCTATGACGATTTGATTCCCGGCTCCTGGAGAAGGTTCTCAGCAGGTCTCAACCTCGCGCCCGTTCACAGGCTTTCTCAAGTGTCCGTCGCGTCAGGACACTGGCCAGATGCACCCGATATTCTGCTGTCCCACGCATGTCATCAATGGGATTTGCAACCTGTTTCGCCAACTCGCCGGCACGTTCAAATGTTTCCTGAGTAGCCGGCTGCCCCGCCAGCCAGTTGCCTGCCTCTTGCGCGATCACAGGCGTAGGAGCCACAGCTGCCAGGGCGATTCTTGCTTCTTCAATCGTTTCTCCTGCTGGATCCAGTCTGACCCAGGTGGCCGCACCAGCGACTGCAATGTCCATTTCATTGCGAGGAATGAAGCGTTGATAGGCTGAACCACTCTCAGCCGGTGGTTTCGGAATCCGAATTCCCGTAAGCAGTTCCCCGCGTTCCAGGATGTTTCTCCCCGGTCCTGTACAGAACTCCGCAACGGGAATCTCGCGTGTTCCAGCCGGTCCGTAAATGAGCGCGGTCGCTTTGGAGACGATCAGCGGAGAGATCGAATCAGCAGCCGGCGACGAGTTACACAGGTTGCCACCGACACTCGCTCGACTTTGAATCTGCCAGCCACCAATGATTCGCGTTGCATCCACGAGTGCCCCGCAATGGGCGGCGCTGGACGCATCTGTATAGAGCTGCCAGCATGGTACGGCCGCTCCAATCGTCAAACTGCCGTCGGAACCCGTTTCGATCTGCCGCAATTCCGGTATCTTTTTGACGTCAAGCACCACGTCTGCCGTTCGGTGCCCTTCGCGCAGCTGAACAATGATGTCGGTACCGCCGGCCAGAATCTGAACTTCGTTGTTCGAATTCAAATTCTCAACAGCCTCGTCGAGTGTCGCTGGAGCCGTATATTGAAAATCGATCATCTGTCCGGTCCTCTTCAAGTCAGAGCATGATTCTCTCAGGTACACCTCTGTTTGTCATGTCCACGCGGTGGAAAGGCATCTGTCACCCCCGAGTGACACGAAACCGACCCTGTATGTTGGGGGCGACGACGACGTGGATTCGCTGATTGAGAAGAAGTTTGCCCAGGAGTTGGGACGGGCGAAGTGCGGTGCGGCAGTGCGGACAGGCCCACGCGTCCAACCTCCAGAGCACGAAAATCAAAGGTTCGTGAGGTAGCTTCTGAAAATCCGATCACCTCTGAGTATGCTCTCCCTCAACAGAACTCTCCTGAACCTCGAACAGGCTCGTCTGATGAATCTGAGCAGAGCGAATGCCATGACCATCTTCGTGGTAGTAATTGCAGTCACTCTCAGTGTAACGGCCGATGAGACAACGAGAGAAGCTCGCATTGCCGTGATGGAAACTGCGTTCGGCAAACGAGCGGATGTCACTAGTCTTGAGGATGCGAAGCAGGCCGGGTATCCGGCCATACAGATGCACTCTGGCCACCCCAAAAAAATTTCAAAGAAACCCATTGATCCGAAAACCAGTCTGGCAATCGGTCGTGATCCGGCGATTCTGAAGTCATGGAAGACCGCCTCCAGCGAGACAGGGGTCAGGATTATCTCTCTGTGTGCCGGAAGCCTCAATCGGTGTCAGATCTGGGATCGCGACCGAGAGGTGGCGATGCGAATTGCTCGGCAGACAATTGATGCGTGCGAGGCACTCGATGTTCATGTCATGCTGTTTCCTTTCTTTGGTCCCTCGAACTTTCAGACCAGCGAAGCAGCATTTGACGGCGTCAAAGGTTTTCTGAAGGAGCTTCTTCCTTACGCGGCCGAGCACAATGTTGTGATTGGGGTAGAGGCACCAGTCACCACCGTTCGTGTGATGCAGCTCATTCGTGAGCTTGGATTTCCGAAACACCTGAAGGTGTACTACGACACCGGGAACCTGTTCGCCAAAGAGGATATCTACGAGACGATCCGTAAGTATGGCCGTAAACACTTCTGTGAGGTTCACATTAAGGCCGCTGGTCACTCGGTCGCTGGCAAGGGCCAGATTGATCTCCGGAAGCTGGCGACAGCACTGAATGACGCCGAGTACCGGGGCTGGCTGGTTTACGAGGCGAATCGCAATGGAAAAGACCCGGTGGCCAATCGTAAGCAGATTCAGGTTCTGCAGTCACTCCGCACGGACCGTCCGATTAAGTAACGCAGTATGAAACCAAGAACGACAATCGTGACTGGAGCTGGCAGTGGAATCGGCAAGGCGACAGCGCTCCTGCTGGCCGCTGAAGGCGATCTGGTGTTCTGTTGCGACCGCGCGTACACCGATGCAGTGTCTGGTGAGTTAACTGCTGCAGACGTGCATCTGATTGAAGGAGACGTTCGGGAGACCGCCACGCTGGGAAGGCTTGCCACGTTAGCCATCGAGCAGACAGGTCGGATTGATGTCTGGGTGAATAATGCCGGGACCGGGCTCGTCAAACAGTTGGAGGATGTTCAGGAGTTTGAATGGGATGCAGTGATCGACACGAACCTGAAGGCAGCTTTCTTTGGATGTCAGCAGGCAGTGCGTCAGATGCAGAAACAGGACAATGGGGGCGCCATTGTGAATGTCGCCAGCAATGCGGGCATTCTTCCGCGGAGTCACGATCCTGTCTATTCAATCAGCAAGCTGTCGCTGGTCGGGCTCACTCGCAGTCTTGCGCTGTGTCATTCCAAAGACCGGATTCGCATCAACTGTGTTTGCCCTGGGCCTGTGGAGCATACGCAGATTATTGAAGAGAATTTTGAGGGATGCGAGGACCGGGATGCTGTAGTAAAGCAGCTGATTCAGGCGAGCCCACTGGCACGGTCGTGGGGCAGAATGATCCAGCCGGAGGAAGTGGCTGAGTCGATTCGCTTTCTTTGTAGTGATGCAGCTCAGATGATTTCAGGAACATCGGTCGCGATTGACGGCGGGAAGTCATTGGGTGTGCCTCCGGCGGAGGAAAACGGAGCTGCGCCGGCGTTGCCTTAGGCTCAGACGGAGCTGCCCCCTCGTTGCTTCAGTCTAATCGCCTGAGTTCGGGCGTCGCAGCGACCATGGTCGGGGACCGCGTCTAAGGTCAGAGGCCGCTGCTTTTTGTTGCGGTTTCCGAAGTCTGTTTAACCGGTAGCCGCAGACGCACGCGAGATTCATCTGTTCCAGTACGCAGCAGATCCTGTAGATCCCGCTCTCTGGCGACGGCAGCGATATGCGGCTGCGTACGTGCATTGCCAATGTAGGCCGAATCAGGCGAAACGCAGATCCGGCTTTTCTGCGTTCTGCTCTCATATCCAACGGCAGATCCTGTGCATTCCCTGCTGCCAGCCTACCCAATGACATGAGGCATACCTCGTAATTCCCGCCATCAACGTGCAAATACTGTGGCCGGCCGTGAAGTCCGCCGGATTTTTGCAGATAATCAGTAGACGCATTCAGGAGTGGGTCTAAGAACAGAATGTTAAGGTCTGTTTCTACTTTCTTCGGGTGCCATGGTTACAATAATTGCTACCAAAGAGGCAACCGCCTTGTCCGATCGCACTTCTGATCCAGTCAGATTCATCCCTAATGAGGATTTTGCTTCGGCATCCGAAGATGACTTTCAGCAGCTGGATTTCGAGCTGTATGCCGCCGAGGAAGGCCGCCCGGATCATGACGGCAGGGATGCAGCAGTCAGCTTCATGCAGGCGATTGACGAGAGTCGACTGCTCACGTTTGAAGGCGAGCAGTTTTTGTTCAAGCGGCTCAACTTCCTGCGGTTTCGAGCCAACGCGTTGCAGGTCACTCTACCGCCTCGCAAGCCGCCCCGCAAAACACTGAAGGAAATTCAGCGACTGCTCAATGAGGCAGAAGAAACAAGGTCTCAAATTGTTCACGCGAACCTGCGTCTCGTAACATCGATCGCTCGTCGAATCGCTCCCACCCCCGATGACTTTGATGAGTTCGTTGCCGAAGCAAATACGATTCTCGTTAATGCGATCGACAAGTTCGATTTCTCCCGCGGGTACCGATTCAGCACGTACGCGACTCACGCGATCCAACGCCATCTGTATCGCTTCATTAATCGCGCCGGTAAGCGTCGCCAGCGCGAAACTGCGTCTCAGGATTCGATCATCGCTGCCGAGCAGCCTCCTGAAGCAGCAGGGCCATCTGCCGGCAGTGTGATGCTGGCGGCGGAGCATGTATTGTCAAAGATCGATGAAGTCCTTGATGAACGTGAACGGATCATTGTGTTGGGAAGATTCGGGCTTGGTGACAACGAGCGGGCGAAAACACTCCGTGAACTGGGCCAGGAGTTAGGGCTGAGTAAGGAACGAGTGAGACAGCTGCAGCAGCAGGGACTTGAGAAACTGGCCGCCGTGGCCAGTCCCTTCCAGGAAGAATTCGTACAGGAGGGCTGAAGATGAATGACGAATATCAGCCACCAACCTGGATGAAGCAGCTTTTGGCAGTTGCCGGAGCCTACAACCTGCTGTTCGGAGTTGTCTCCATTTTTGCAGCGTCATGGTTACTAGAAACCATCGGTGTGGAAGCAACACCGGTTGCGCAGAGTTTCTGGCAGTGCATTGGGATGATCGTAGGCGTCTACGGGATCGGTTACCTGATCGCGTCCCGTAGTCCGTATCGTCACTGGCCGATCACGTTTGTGGGTCTCCTCGGTAAAGTGTTTGGTCCGATTGGTTTGGTGTTTGCGGTCCAGGCGGGTTCGCTGCCATCATCGATGGCTTGGGTGTGCCTCGCTAATGACCTGATTTGGTGGGTCCCATTTGGAATGATCCTCTGGGGAGCAGTGCGGTACAGCCAGATTATTGGCTCTGCGTACGATGATCCGGAAGCGGATGATCCGCTCCGCACTGTCCGTTCCCAAAATGGATTTCGGCTTGACGAGCTCGCAGACGAGACGCCGCAGCTTGTCGTATTCCTTCGACATGCAGGCTGCACCTTCTGTCGCCAGGCACTCTCAGACCTGTCGAAGCAACGATCGAAGATCGAAGCAGCGGGCTGTGGTATCGTGCTTGTTCACCTTGGGCAGAGTTCTGAGAGTGACGCACATTTCTTCCAGCAGTATGGACTTGCGGATCTGCCGCGAATTTCGGATCCAACCAGTCGACTGTATCGTCAGTTCGGGCTCGACCTTGGGGGGTTCAGTGCTTTGTTCGGCGCTCGCGTCTGGCTTCGCGGGTTGATTGCCGGTTGGCTGGGAGGTCATGGCATTGGACGCATCCAGGGGAACAGTTTTCAGATGCCGGGCGTGTATCTGTATCACTGCGGACAGATCCTGGGAGGCTTTCGCCACGAACTGGCCTCTGACCGGCCAGATTATCTGAGCTTGGTTGAGAGCACTCTGGTAAAAGCTCCGGATCCTGCTCCTGCTGCGGTCTGATGACCACTGAATAAACGCAGCGTTTTTCTGCCCCAATATTCCCCGGCCGGATCGTTACGCATTCCTCACCCTTGCCAGTGGGGGATTTGCTGCCCCGTATTCGCACAGCGGGCTGGTGTCTCGTGCGGGATTCTTGAAATCCGGTCCAGTCGAATTGTCAGGTGTGTCGCAGTGCAGGAACGATTTCGGTCCGTGCGGCATGAATGGCAGGAGCGATTCCGGCAATTGCTCCTGCAAATACTGAAACCGTGAGTCCGGACAGTGCGACGCCCAGCGATGGTGAGAAAGCCACGGCAACCGCTTCGGCCGCAACAGACAGACTGCTTACCTTAAGAACCAGCAACGCCGTGCCGACACCGAGGCATCCACCGGCAAAGCTGAGAATCATGCATTCGGTCATCACAATTCCGAACACACGCGGTCCACTGAAACCCAGAGTCTGCAGGACGGCGTGTTCCCGAATTCGATCTTCCACCGACATAATCGTGGTGGTGGCCACCAGCGCCAGCACCAGTCCGACGCACGCGTAGCCAAGGTATCTGGCCATGTTGATCAGTTGCACAAGATCGCCCAGACTCTTCGCCTGAAACGCACCTTTGGCACGGGTGTCTGTTTCGACCGGCCCTCCGCGAAAGGTGTCGTCGATCTCGCGGCAAAGCGCGTCTGGATCAGCGCCAGGTTCCAGCAGAACTTCCAGCTGAGTCACAGTGCCCACCAGGTTGGCTCCACGAGTCCGCTGAAGAAAGTCCAGATGAGAGTAGATGTAGTTTTCCTCGCCCGGATCGGAACTGCGGAAAATGCCGGCGATGTTCACACTAATATCACCAATGGAAAACTTGTCTCCAACCTTGATGCCACGCCGCGTCGCAACCGAACGTCCGACGACGGCGGAGTCCTGATGAGATTCAAATTCAGACCAGCTACCCGTAACGAGCTGGAAGTCGCGAGCGGACTGAATCCGGTCCGCCGGAACGCCGTAGAATACGATGACATCCAGGCTAGCGCGGCAGTTGTTGGTGAAGACCTGAACGGGAACTACGTCTTTCACTCCGTTCAGCCGAGCGATCTGGCTGTCGTAGTCCTGCGGCAGATGACTGGTGGCCGGGCAGAATTTGTTCGCCTGGAAGGCGATGAGCGTTCCTTTTGCTGACTGCCGTTCCTGCAGATCATCCATTCCCTGTTGAATCGCAGCGACGAAGCAGAATACGAACAGCGCTACGGCTGAGCCGCTCACTGTCAGAGCTGTGCGCGACCGATGACGCCAGAGTGTCTTCAGAATATATGGCACGAATCGCAGCATTAGATCTCTCCGCTCCCCGTCCCGGCTGGCTCGGGCACAGAGACCTGGACCAGCTTTCCATGGTCCAGCCGAAACTGACGATCTGCGATGGCCGCGGCTTCCGGATCGTGAGTGACCATCAGCATGGTGACGTTCAATTCTCTGTTGATCCGCTGCAACAGATGCAGAATCTGAGTCGACGTTTGAGGATCAAGGTCGCCTGTCGGTTCGTCCGCGACGACGACGCGCGGGTGGGCGACAATAGCTCTTGCAATCCCAACCCGTTGCTCCTGCCCTCCCGACATCTGGCGCGGATAGTGGTTGGCACGATCGCTGAGATCAACTGCACGCAAAGCAATATCAATTCGAGTGCGGCGTTCAGCGGCGGACATCGGAAGAAGGAGCAGTGGAAGCTCTACGTTCTCCCATGCCGTCAAAACAGGCACGAGGTTATGTGTCTGAAAAATGTACCCAATTCCACCCGCACGCCACGCAGCCAGCCTCGTTCGCGACAGACCTGTGATTTGAGTTCCATCGATCGTAATCGTGCCATTGTCCGGTTGATCAATGCTGGCAATCAGGTTCAGCAGCGTGGATTTACCTGTTCCGCTGGCGCCCATCAGCGAAATGAACTCACCTTCATCAATGTCCAGTGAAACACCATCCAGAGGAGTGATGGTTTCGTCTCCCTTGTGAAATCGCTTCGTAACACTGCGAACTTCGACCAGAGCCATTAGTTGGTTTCCTGTATCTGACTTCCTTCAATGGACTGATCTTCGCCCGTGACGCGGATTCGATCACCATCCTGAATGCCTTCAAGGCTACTGGTGATCACTCTGCTGGTGATTGAGAGCCCCTTCGTCACCCGTACCAGCCCATTGCTGGTACGCTCACTTACTTCCACCTGAGTCAGGCGTGCCACTCCATCTGACTGATCTGCCACCCAGACAAAGCTGCCATTTTCCCGGTGCTGAATCAGCTGCTTGGGAAGATAGAG
>CAJWGB010000056.1 GCA_913031625.1 uncultured Planctomycetaceae bacterium
CACTAAGAACGGCCCCTGAGAGTGTATTCTGGCAACCGCTAATGGTTGTTTAGGAGTCTGATTCGGATTCTTCTTCAGCGAGTCGCGAGACCTCACTTACTGACTTGTCCCGACGGTGATCTCGCGACTTTTCCTTGTAGCGATGAACCTGATGTTCCATCTTTGACAGGGTCTTGTCAAAAGTTGCCCCGGCGTCTTCGCCTTCGACGTGGGCCACAATCGTGTGGTATCCCTCGATCTCAACAAGCATTTCGACCTGAGAACGATTGCCCTCAAAATCGATGGTGACACTGATCTCACTCACTTCGCCGAGGTAACGAACGACCTTTTCCGACTTGCGCGTGATGTAGTCTCGCAGCTCCTGACTGATGCTGCCGTGCCGACAGGTAATAGCAACCTGCATAAGATTCCTCTGATCAAGTAAGACGGGGGTGAGGACAGTGCCCTCTCCACAGGCTTTGAAGGCCGAAAATTCTAGTTTCTGGAATATTGGAAAGAAAGCGGCGGTTGTCGCTTCCTCAGGGAAAGTAGCTGAACTTTCGGCCCGCTGTCAGGCCGAAATGAGAGTTCTGAGCGTAATGGAGTAACATTCCTGCATCCTGAACCACTTCCTCCAATCACAGTGGTAGGGAATTCTCCAAAACAGCCCGCATTGCGCGCACAGCATGCTCAGTGATCGGCATCGAAGAAAGCGCCGATTTGCTCGGACATTCGAATTCTCAGATCCGCGTGGGATTCGTCCTGGACCTGACACATCCCTGCAATAAGCTGTCCTCATGAAACAGTTTGATCTGATTGCGACGGCCACATTTGGGCTCGAAAACGTTGTCGCCTGGGAACTCAAAGACCTCGGTTATGACGCACGGGTGACCGACGGTCGCGTCATGTTTCGGGGAGACCTGCGAGACATTGCCCGGTGCAACCTCTGGCTGCGGTCGGCTGATCGGGTCCTGATTCGTGTCGGAGAATTTGACGCACCAGACTTTGGAGCATTGTTTGATCAGACCGTCGACCTGCCATGGGCAGAACTCCTGCCGGTTGATGCAAAGTTTCCCGTCAAAGGGCGTTCCGTACGTTCCAAACTGCATGCCGTCCCGAAGGTGCAGGGGGCCGTTAAGAAGGCGATCGTCGAGAGTCTGAAGAAGAAGTACAACCGGTTCCGCTTTGATGAGACGGGTTCGTTTTATGGCATTGAAGTCAGTCTGCTGAAGGATCGGGCAACGCTCACGATCGACACCACCGGCCCCGGTCTGCACAAACGCGGCTATCGAAGGGTTGTCGGAGCTGCCCCTCTGCGAGAAACAATGGCCGCCGGACTGCTCCACCTGAGTTACTGGCATCCTGATCGACCACTGATCGATCCGTTTTGTGGCAGCGGGACAATTGCCATTGAGGCGGCCCTCATCAGCCACAACATTGCTCCCGGGTTGAGTCGTTCATTTGCGTCAGAAGATTTCGACTGGTCTGATCGCAACGTGTGGCGGGATGTGCGTCAGGAAGCGAGAGATCTGAAACTCCGCGACCGACGAGCGCCCATCATGGCGTCTGATCACGATCCCAAGGCTGTTCGGCTGGCACAGAATGGTGCTACCGACGCAGGTGTTGGTGCCGCCATCAGGTTCAATTGCCAGGAAGTCAGTGAACTGAGCAGTAACCTTGAGTACGGCTGCATCGTCACGAATCCTCCCTATGGCGAACGGCTGGGCGAAGACGAAGAAGTGGAAGCCGTTTACCGAGTCATGGGGAGCACGTTTGCTCGACTTAAGACCTGGGGCTTCTTTGTTCTGACCTCTCACAAAGGGTTCGAACGCAACTTTGGCCGTCGAGCCGAACGACGCCGGAAACTTTATAACGGCAGACTGGAGTGTCAGTACTATCAGTATGGCGGTCCCCGTCCGCCACGACCAGGTGAAGAACAGCAGACTCCTTCGAAAGAACAACCCCAGCAGGTAACGACTGACAGCAATTCGGCAACGCCTGAGGCACCTTCCGGTGTCACCAGTGTGTCAACAAACGACGTGGCTCCCGCGGTGCCGGTTGACCAGAACCCTGCTCCAGCTGGTAACCCATTCGAGACGTTCGTGGCGGACTGTTCGGCAACTCCGGACAGCATCAGCTTTGACGTGTCTCCCCTCGAGCCGCCTTCAGAGGAGTAGTCGCGACACATGCGGGCTCCGTACCGCCGCTGGATATTGGGCTCCTCGTTTAACCGGCAGCCGCAGGCGTATGCGTTGAGGCAGACAGGCCCGCAGCCCAAAGCGTGATAGGAAATGGCATCCGTTGGCGTGAGTCATTTGGCAGCAATGCGTCTGTTAGCCGAGACACGCGAGCGTCCGGGCGAAACGCACCGTCTGGCTGCTCGTTGACACCCGAGGCCTTGCGGGCATCGGCCAACATTTGCTTCGTGCAGCAAAGCTAACCCTGGCAACCAGTTACAACGATGGATCCAGTTTTCTTCCAGACGCGGGACATTGTTGCAATCGCGAAAAGATCCCTCGCTTACGCTGCGGTGATCCATTTAGTCGCCGAACACACATCGAATGCGACCTAGCCCATCAGGCCTTCGATCGGATCCCCGTGGTAGATGTTATGCGGACGGTTGAGTTCGTCCTGCCATGTTGCAGTTCGTGGGATTCCCAGAGCACTGTAAATACTCGCGGCCATGTTTTCCGGGGTTTGGGGGTCTGATGCCGGGTATGCTGCCTGATCGTCGGACGAACCAATCACGTTGCCGCCTTTGACTCCGCCTCCGGCGAAGAACAGAGTCTGAACAGCGCCCCAGTGGTCGCGGCCCGGTTCTCGATACTCTTTCTCCAACAACGAAATCTTTGGTGTTCTGCCAAATTCTCCGCCCATCACAATCATCGTGCTGTCCAGCAATCCGCTGGCGGACAGATCATCAAGGAGTGCAGAGAGTGCTCGGTCAGTGGGAGGCAGCAGCTTTTCTCGCAGCCGCCAGAACGCTTCACCATGAGTATCCCACGCTTCGTTGTTTCCAAGGTTGACCTGAACCATGCTGACGCCTGACTCAACCATTCGATAGGCCATCAGCAGCGACCAGCCAAACGAATTCCGTCCGTACCGTTCCTGCGTTTTCAGGTCAGCCTTCGTTACGTCGATGGCGCGCCGGATTTTCTGACTGGCAAGGAGCGAGATCGCAGACTGCCGATGCTGATCGTACGACTCGCCACCGGCTGAGTCTTCCAGTGCCTGGCGCTGTGCATCAACTGAATTCAACAGATTCAGGCGACGGCTAAACCGGTTGCTTGTTAGCCCGGGCTGCAGTTTAAGACTTGGTGCCTGGAAGACGGTGGGTGTCTTTGAGGTGGGGTCGCGCTTGGGAAGCTGATGAAAAGTGTATTCCGGATAGGCGCCACGCCAGAATGGATCGCCATAGTGGGTTGCACCGATGATGAAGGGATCGCGATGACCACCCATCTGGCCACCGTAGGCTCCGGGAATCACGCCGCCAGACCAGTGCACGAGGCGTTCCGGCAGCATCACTGCTGGTGGCAGGTTATTTGTCTGTCGAGCCCCCACTGCGTCTCCCACAACGGAGGCAATGGACGGCCAGTCGGTTGGGCGAGGAACTCGGTCTCCGCGAAACCCGGGAGCCGTTGAGTGGCCGGTGAGCATATAGTAGTGGCCGAGTGTGTGCCCATTGGTGGGGTGGGTGAGTGATCTCACCAGCGACCACATGTTGCTGCGACGGGCGAGCATCGGCAGATGTTCACAAATGTCGATGCCGGGCGTTGCGGTTGGAATGGGTGCAAATTCACCACGAATCTCGGCCGGAGACTCCGGCTTCAGATCAAAGCTGTCCTGCTGGGCCAGTCCGCCGGACAGGAAGATGTAGATGCACGAACGGGCCGTCCCGGAAGGTGCAAGCTTGTTGTTCGCAGCCTGCAGTCCGGCCAGATGATTGGCTCCGAGGCCGAGCAGTCCGCTGGCGCCGATCTGCACTGATGTGCGTCGAGAGATAGAAGGATGAGATCGCTGCGTCATCGCTTACTCCTGGCTGCTCAGGGAACGGACACCTGTCAATCTATCGCCGGCACAAGGGGTGGTCAATTCGGATTGCTCGCCACAATCCCTGAGTCGGAGCTGACTTGTCCGGTTTTTCGACGTGCGCTGGCTCAATCGATGCAGCCACGGAAGATGTCCACTACGATTGTGGGATGCCGGCAGTTGACGTCAGAAACCTCGGACGCACCTACAAAGTCTATCGCAAACGCGAAGGCCTGATGGCATCCGTGCGCGGACTCTTCAAACGTGAGTTCAAGGAAGTCCACGCAGTTGCGGATGTCAGCTTCACCATTGAAGAGGGCGAAATGGTGGCCTTCCTTGGTCCCAATGGTGCCGGCAAGACAACCACACTGAAACTGCTGTCCGGGTTGATTGTTCCGACATCCGGGTCGGCCACAGTTCTGGGGCATGTTCCGTGGAAGCGAGAAGATGCGTATCGCCGACGCTTCTCGCTCGTGACCGGCCAGAAAGAGCAGTTGTGGTGGGACCTGCCAGCTCAGGAGTCATTTCGGTTACATAAAGAAATTTATCGTGTCAGCGATGAGGAATATCGGTCCCGGCTGGATGAGCTCACCGAACTGCTCGACGTTGGAGAGTTGATGTCGCAGCCCGTGCGTGAACTCTCTCTGGGAGAGCGAATGCGGATGGAGCTGATCGCAGCGCTGCTGCATCGTCCTGACGTTTTGTTCCTTGATGAGCCAACGATTGGTCTGGATGTCATCAGTCAGAGACGCGTCCAGCAGTTCCTGCTCAAGTATCAGAAAGAGCAGGGTATCACCGTGATTCTGACGAGTCACTACATGAAGGATGTCGAGGCGCTCTGCGACCGTGCGATTGTCATCAATAAGGGCTCAAAGATTCATGACGGCTCTCTGGATGAGATCGTGGATCGTTTCAGTCAGCATAAGATTATTGAGCTGCACTTTGCTGCCCAGAGCACACCTTCCGGAATTGATCGCTATGGAGTGGTGCTTGAGGATCGTCCGCCCATGTTGCGGCTGCAGGTTGAAAAACAGAATGTGTCCGACGTCCTGACTCAGATTCTGAGTGAGTATGACATTGACGACGTCAGTGTCTCTGAGCGACCCTTGGAAGACGTGATCGCGGAGTTGTTCAGCGAGGGGGACGCCGCAGAGTCTGAATAGCGAGTTCTGATGGGGGTTCACCCCGCATGCTGGTTCCCAGGGTTCCAAATTCCGACAAATTGACTCGCGGACTTTCTTTTCCCTCTCCATTGGTCATAGTGCGCGAATTCCTAACCCTCCTTCAGAAAGCAAATCATGCGACTCTCTCACCTTCTCGCGTGTTCACTTCTCGTGACAGCAGTGGTCAACGCTCAGGACGAGAAGCCGGAACTTAAAACCACCAAAGACAAAGTCAGCTATGGCATCGGCCTGAATATCGGACGTCAGTTCAAGAGTCAGGGCATGAAGCTCGATCCCAAAATGGTTGCCGCTGGCATCGCAGCCATTCTGAATGGCCAGGAGCCAGCGATTTCTGACGCCGATCTCACGAAAGCCTTCACGGCGTTCCAGCAGGAAATGGAAGCGGCCAAAGCGGAAAAAGCAAAAGCCAACAAAGTTGAGGCTGAAAAATTTCTCGCCGAAAACGGCAAGAAGGAAGGTGTAAAGACCACCAAGAGTGGTCTGCAGTACAGGATCATCAAGCAGGGAACCGGCAAACAGCCCAAAGCAACAGACACTGTTGTCGCTCATTACAAGGGAACACTGCTCAACGGCGAGATGTTTGATGGCACCTTTGACGGTAAGGCACCGGAAGAAGGCGACAAACCAATTCCCTTCGGTCTTAACCAGGTGATCAAAGGGTGGACCGAAGGTGTGCAACTGATGAAGGTCGGTGGCCACTTCCGTTTCTATATCCCGCCCCAGATGGCTTACGGCGAAGCTGGCCGGCCATCAATTCCTCCCAACTCACTGTTGATCTTTGACATCGTTCTCAAAGACGTAAAGTAGTCGAAGCATATTGAGTCGAAGGCGTTCCGTTTGGGACGCCTTTTTTTGTGCCATATAGCCAGTTCGGAGTGCTGCAGGCCGGCAGTGCGAACAGGGGGCTGCGATTCACCGCCACACGGCAGATTCGATCCACGGCTTTGGTTACACTTCCTGAATTCCTTCCTGCCATAACTATTCCTGAGGCTCCAGATGTTCCGCTTGCCAATCGTTCTGCTGACTGCATCGCTGCTAACGGTGCCCGTTTCTGCTCAGGACTTTGAGCTTCCCGCAACAGATGACGGATTGCCCGGCGCTGGGCCGATTCGGAGATATGACTGGTTTACAAATCTCTGGAAACGAAAGCGACGTCAATTCGCTGACGAAGCGCCCAAACAAGAGGGCGCTGTTGTGTTTCTGGGGGACTCAATTACTCAGGGCTGGGGGCAGGATTTTCGAGGTGCCTTTGGAGATCTCTTAACAGCCAACCGGGGAATTAGTGGTGACACCACCCGGGGGATGCTCATTCGCCTCGATGACGATGTCCTGAGCTTGAAACCTTCCGCAGTTGTTATGCTGATGGGTACCAATGACCTTGAGGAAGGAGCAACACCGGGAGTAATTGCTGGCAACGTGAAGCTGATTGTCGCAAAGCTGAAAAAGCACAATCCTCAGATGCCGATTGTGCTCTGCAATGTCTTTCCCAGTTCAGCTACAAAGAAACGTCCGGCCGACAAGATCAAACAGATCAATGCACTGTATCAGGCTGTTGTCAAAGGGGATCCTCAAATCACCGTAGTCGATACATGGACACTGTTTGCAGATGAGAAGGGCGACGCAAAGAAGCCTGAGTTTCCGGACCTGCTTCACCCCAATGCAGCAGGCTACAGAAAGTGGCGGCTGGCACTGCTACCCATCTTTGCGACACTCAAACTCACGGAAACCGCGGCGGATGACTTCAAACTGGAAGAAGGGTACCGCAGTTTGTTTAACGGCAGAGACCTGACAGGCTGGGGCTATCGGCCAACAACTGAACAAATGCTGAAAGCTCGGGCCAACTGGCACCGCCGTGATCCCAACGCGCCGCCATGGCCAGTCGTCAAAAAGGCCGTTGCGTTTGACGGGAAGACAGTTACACCGGAGGGGCGCTATGAAGCAATCAGTGGTCGACTGGTTGTTAAGACTCCTCCCGAGGGTCGCAAGATTCAGCAACTATGGACCACCGAGGAGTTTGGATCTGACTTTGTGCTGAAACTGGAGTTCCGGGCGACGCCTAATGCTGACAGTGGCGTCTTCATTCGCAAACCTCAGCTGCAATGCCGTGACTTTGTGCTGGCCGGCCCATGGAAAGACCTTGAAAAGTACAAGCCTCAACAATGGAACGAGCTTGTTGTGTCGGTCAAAGCCGGGGTCGCCCACTGTTCCTGCAATGGTGAAGTACTGAATGCGGAATTCAAAGTTCCGGCCTCAGGTCCGATTGGTCTGGAAGGCGACCGAGGTCAGATTGAATACCGAAGAATTCGCGTCAGGGTTGAATAGCCAGGACCACGATCGGGTCCTATCGGCAGATCAGTTTGTTGAAACGGAAATACATTGGGTGATTCTCACCAGGCTGATCTTTCGATTGTGTCAATGTTTCTGGACGAGATCAGGGATGGACATCTGGAGTGTCTCAGGTCCACGCAATTCGGCCGGGAAGAATTGAAGCCTGGGCTGATTGATCCCGATGCTGACGCAACCCTTGCGTGGGAACAACTTGTCGCACGTTCCCCCGAATCGTCACAATTTCCCGGGCACCTTCTCACTGTTGCTCAGTGTCCTCTGTGCGGGGCGGACTCTCTCTGGCGAGCGCAGCTGCAGGGACCCCGGAGTTCCGGCAAAGTCCACTCCCCTCAGCAACTGCTGCAACAGTTGTGCTGCAACAGATTACTGATCGTCGATAACGAATCGTTCTGACTGACTGAGAAAGGTCTGAGGATTGTCGAGTGTCACCTTGTCGATGGTGCCTGAGGTGTGCCCACGGCGTTTCATTTCGAGGCGCGCTTTTGGTACTGCCAGAGGATCACTGCAGCCCCAGTCCCCGGCCGAGTTCATCCAGATGCGTTCATTGCCGTACATCTCGATGATGTCAGCCGCTCGTTGCGGCGTGACCTTTGTATCCGGATAGAGCGTCATGCCCGCCCAGAATCCTCGGTCCAGAACTTCCTGAACGGTGTGTTCTTCGACATGGTCAATCAGACATCGACCAGGGTCGATGTTACTGGCTGACAGAGCATCCATGATGATTCGTGTGCCTTTCAGCTTGTCTTCAAGATGAGGCGTATGAACGAGCACAAGCTGATTGTGGGTCTCAGCCAGAGCAATCTGCTCTTCCAGAATGATGAGTTCGTTCTTCGTGTTCTTGTTGAGTCCGATTTCACCTATCCCGAGGACGTTGCCCCTGTCCAGGAATTCAGGAATGAGCGACACGACTTCGCGTGCGAAGCCCGGATCATCCGCCTCTTTGGGGTTGATGCACAGCCAGGTGAAGTGCTGGATGCCGAACTGTGCCGCTCGTTTGGGTTCGTACTCTGTCAGCTGACGAAAGTAGTCATAAAACCCCTGCGCAGATGATCGGTCGAAGCCTGCCCAGAAGGCGGGTTCTGTGATCGCGATGCAGCCGGCCTGTGCCATCCGCTGGTAGTCGTCTGTCGTTCGAGAGACCATGTGGATATGAGGATCGATGTACTTCATGCGGCACCTCCTTCCTCAGGAGCAGGCGCGCCGGCAGCCCCCTTCATTCCTTCTGCGGACTGAGGCAGCGCGTCGGTGTGATCGCTGAACAGGTCCAGGATTCTTTTTGCCCGGTGAGTTTCGCCGTCCGACAGAATCAACAGCGCCCGGCGAAAGAAGTCATCTCGAAAGTCACTGACTTCTCCGCCGGTGCCTCGATCGATGCGGTCGAGGTACGCCGCGATATCGATCAGCTTAGCGCGATGCTCCATGAAGTAGGTGTCGATCACCTGCTGTCTGGACTGCGGACTGGTGTTTGAAACGTCTTTCAAGACGCGCTCCTTCTGTGAGTCACTCAGGCTTGAAGAATTCACTCTACCGGCAGATAAACGGTTGCTCCAGTTTGAGCGCTGGCAGAGTATCAGTTTTTGGGATCAGGCTGCGGCCCGCCTGGCGGCAGCCGGCAATTCCTGCGTGTCCATTTTCGGATTGACTCGCGCCAGGCTTTTCTGCTGTGGATCATACTCCACACTGCAGAAAACTAAGTTCCTCTGCGGACATGCTCGAGCATGGATTCGTGAAGAGTTGAATTGGTGGCAAGGACAGTTGTCTTTGACAGCGGCAGTGGAGTTCCATCGCAGGTTGTGATCTTTCCGCCGGCTTCCTCCAGCAGCAGTCTCCCCGCAGCGAAATCCCATGGAGAAAGCTGGTACTCAAAAAATGCCCCCAGCTGCCCGCATGCGACCAGGGCCAGGTCAAGCGAGGCCGTTCCAAACCGACGAATGCCATGGATCTGCTGACGGAAGAGGCGTTCCACAGCCGCCAGTGTTGCAGACATGATCTCACCACGGTCATAGTAAAAGCCGACGCCCACCAGTACTTCGTTGAGCGAATCTGCCTGAGAGACGGAAATGAGCTGATCGTTATGGAAGGCTCCCCCCCCGCGTTCCGCCCGAAACCAATCGTTGCGAATCGGGTTGTGAATTACTCCGTACTGCGCTACTCCTTTGTGGTAGTAGCCGATTGATACTGCAAAGTGAGGAATACCATGGGCGAAGTTTGTCGTGCCGTCCAGCGGGTCGATAATCCACAGGTGTTCGGCATCGACGTCTGCTGAGTTCTCTTCTTCTCCCAGAATGTGATGGTCCGGAAAGGCTGCTCGGATTTTGTCAGCAATACAACGTTCCGCGTTCACATCGGCGTCGGAAACAAGATCGACGGACGCCGACTTGGTGCGCATCGTGACCCCGTTGTGGAAGTAGTCGGCGAGGATTTTTCCGGCAGCTTCAGCTGCCTCGTGAGCGGTTTCAGATATCGTCACGTGGTTCATTCTCCGGAAGTCATTAGCGTTTCGGACTGTCGAATGCCAGAATCCTGGCGGGCTGTTGCCGCTGTGCAAGGTCCGTCGATTTCCTGTTTGAAAATCTGCTGCTGAAACCCGCCATGTCCCTGAAACGTCGATCATTCCTTGCCGCAACCGCTGCCGCCGCTACCTCCGCCACTGCTTCAGCCGCTCCGGCCACCGCGGAGCCCGCAACGGTCGATTCATTTACCTACTGTCTGAACACCAGCACGATTCGCGAACAGACGGACGATATTCTGAAGCAGATTCAGATCGCATCAGACGCCGGCTACACGGGAATTGAGCCATGGATGCGTCACCTGACGAAGTACGTTGACGGGGGAGGCAGCCTCAGTGATCTCAAAAAGCGAATTGCAGATGCTGGTCTGACCGTCGAGAGCGCGATTGGTTTCGCCAACTGGATTGTGGATGATGACGGCGCGCGGAAGAAGGGACTGGAAGAAGCCAGGCGTGATATGGACCTGCTGGCACAAATCGGCGGCCTCAGAATTGCGGCTCCCCCAGTCGGTGCTCATCGAGGAGGCCCCAGGCTGGACCTGTTTGTTGTGGCTGAACGATATCGCGCTTTGCTTGAAGTCGGCGATCAGACGGGCGTTGTTCCTCAACTGGAAGTCTGGGGTTTCAGCACCAACCTGTCGCGGCTGGGAGAATCCGTCTTCGCCTGTGTGGAAGCCAGTCATCCCAAAGCATGTCTGTTGCCGGACGTTTACCACATCTTCAAGGGAGGCAGCGACTTTGGTGGGCTTGAACTGCTCCACAATAATGCCATTCAGGCATTCCACATGAATGACTACCCGGACTCGCCGTCTCGCGAAGAGATGAATGACTCTCATCGCGTTTACCCCGGTGACGGTGTTGCGCCTCTTTCTTCGATTTTGAATATGATCGGAGGGCGGGGCCGCAGAGTGGCTTTGTCGCTGGAGCTGTTTAATCCTGATTACTGGAAGCAGGATCCACTGGAAGTTGCCAGGACTGGTTTGGCGAAAATGAAGGCCGCAGTGGCCAGAGCAGTTAAGGAAGCGTAGTGGTCTGTAGGCCCGACTGCGCGAAGTGACGGCAGGCACCTCCTCGACCCTTCAGATTCCAGAGCGTTCTGAGGCCATCTGACTTCTGGCGAAGTCCACTTCAGACCCTGCTGAGTGCGCGCCTCGTGAGGCTTGCACCGACAGACAATCCGAATCAGGTGGGCTGTGATGCGCTGTTGAGCATCGTCGGTTGCTTGCAGAGTGAGCGGGGGAACCGCACACTGATGGCTCCTCGTGATCATTCAAGGAGTCATCATGCGACTTTCCCACCTTCCTGTCCTCCTCACCTGCCTTATGTCCTCGTTGACGGCCACTGCTGAAGACCTCACACTTCAGCTTCAGTACCAGCAGGAAACCAGTCTCGACAGCGGCCGATTTCATCAGCTCACCCGTGAGGAGCAATGGAAGCCGGAAGAGACAGCGATCATCGTCTGTGATGTGTGGGACTATCACCACTGCCTGAATGCCGTGCGCCGCCTGGAAGAGTTTGTTCCTCGGCTGGATGAGGTTTTGAAAAAGGCGAGGGCTCAGGGCGTCACGATTATTCATTCGCCCAGTGACTGTATGCCGGCATACGCAGAGCATCCGGCACGCAAACGAACGCTCGCAGTCCCCGCGGCCGGGTTTCAACCCTACGACGCAAAGGCATGGTGCTCCGTCATTCCTGCTGAGGAACGCGCCGTGTATCCCATTGACCAGTCAGATGGCGGAGAGGACGACGATCCGGCAGAACATGCAGAGTGGGCTGCGAAGCTGAAAGCACTGGGGCGGAACCCTGGCATGCCGTGGAAGAAGCAGACGGACATGCTGACAATCGATGGCGACAGGGACTACATAAGTGACCGCGGGGATGAAGTCTGGAACGTGTTGCAGCAGCAGGGAATTCGGAACGTGATTCTCACTGGAGTACATACCAATATGTGTGTGCTTGGCCGGCCTTTCGGCCTGCGGCAGATGGCACGTGCCGGAAAGAATGTCGTGTTGATGCGTGACATGACCGACACGATGTACAACCCGCAGAGGTGGCCGTTTGTCAGTCATTTCACTGGCACTGAACTTGTGATTGCACATATCGAAAAGTTTGTGTGTCCGACGATCACCAGTGATCAGATACTCGGCGGGAAACCGTTTCGATTTTCCAAAGATACGCGTCCTCATGTTGTTATGTTGATTGCTGAGGACGAGTACCGGACCAACGAATCGCTGCCTCAATTTGCTGTCTCACACCTTGGACGAGAATTCCGTGTCACCATGGTGTTTGGAGATGCCCGCGTTCGTAACAGCCTGCCTGGCATCGATAAGGTCAGAGACGCCGACGTCCTCTTTGTCAGCATCCGCCGCCGAGTTCTTCCGGAAGCACACCTGAAGCTGATTCGAGATCACGTCTCTGCTGGCAAGCCGGTCATCGGGATTCGAACAGCCAGTCACGCGTTCTCGCTGAGAGGGAAAGAGCCACCGGAAGGCTTCGACGACTGGCCGGAATTCGATGCTCAGGTCTTTGGAGGCAACTACACAGGCCATCACGGCAACAAGCTGAAGTCAGTGGTGTCGCTGACAAACCCGGGGCATCCGATTGCTCAGGGCATCACGCCGGAACCGGTTGCCCAGGGATGGTCGCTTTATAAAACGTCTCCGCTCAACCCGAGGGCCACGGTACTGACAGTTGGGCGAGCTGAAGGACATCCGGAAGAGCCGGTGAGCTGGGTGTTCGAGCGGGAGGATGGAGGACGCTCCTTTTATTCATCGATGGGGCACGTCGATGATTTTAAGAATCCTGCATTCACTCGCCTGCTGTATCAGGGGATCTGCTGGGCCGCCCAAACGGCCCCTTCTTCGGCCCCCGGAACCAGTTACTGGGAGAGTGTTTCTGTGCCGATCACCTCGGCGAAAGCTCTTAAGTCTGACCAGCAAACTGTCTGGTACCGATGTGCCTTCCGAGTCCCTGCAGAATGGTCGGGTGCTTCAGTATCGCTGCACGCGACACCGGGGAATCCTGTCGAATCCTGGGTGAATGGGACACCGACAACTGTGAGCGGCCCGGATGCCGTGTGGCAGATTTCTGCGGACTCAATTCAGCAGGACGATGCCAATCTTCTCGTACTGCGAATGCCGGCGAAACATCAGAACGTCGTGTATGACGCTCCCCGGATTGTTCTCACGCGAGGTGATGAGAGAGCGACGATTCCTCTTGCCGGTCAATGGCAGAGACGCGCAGGTGCGGATGATTCCTTTGCGAACATCCCGTTGCCAGCGAAGTTTGGCGCTGGAGCGGATGTTGTCTTTAGCCTGCCTGAGCCACTTTGGACGGCTCGTCCCGTCACACGCCCTGGTGAGTTCACGCCAGGCATCGAGGGTCCGGCCTGTGATCATCATGGAAACATATTTGCAGTCAACTTTCAAAAGCAGGGGACGATTGGTCGCGTGAGCCCCAATGGTTCCGGAGAGATCTTTGTGGAGCTTCCGGAAGGCAGCGTGGGGAACGGAATTCGATTTGATCGTGAGGGCAACTTTTATGTGGCTGACTATCCAAAGCACAACATCCTCAAGGTTAATCCCGCGACGCGAAAGATCACAAAGCTGGCTCACCACGAAGAAATGAATCAACCCAATGATCTGGCAATTGCTCCTGATGGAACTCTGTACGCATCCGACCCTGCATGGGCAAAGAGTACCGGGCAGCTGTGGCGGATTGATCAGGATGGAACAGTCACACGACTCGCTACCAACATGGGGACTACGAACGGGATTGAAGTCAGTCCTGACGGGAAGAAACTCTATGTGAATGAGTCAGTTCAGCGCAACGTCTGGTCGTTCGACATCACATCCGCAAAGACCCTTGTTAATAAGCGGCTTATCCGCAGGTTTCCGGATCACGGCTTCGATGGCATGCGGTGTGATGTGGACGGCAACCTCTACATCACGCGGTACGGTGAAGGGACTGTTGTAAAGATGACACCGCAGGGAAAGATTCTGAAGAAGATTAACGTCCTTGGCGGAAAACCGTCCAACCTGTGTTTCGGCGGGCCCGATGGATGCACGGTGTACGTGACCGAAGTCGAAGGAACACGACTGGTGAGTTTCCGTGTGGATCGGCCTGGCCGTTCATGGGCCGAGCAGGCCCGGGGGAAGTAGTCTCTACCCCGCTGTAGGACTGCGGCTTGAATCCGCAGCCACTCGAATAGTTGTTGATGAACGCAGCTTCGAGCCTGGGCTTGTTCAGGTGACGCAATGCTCCCCCCGCGCAATGCTCCCCCCGCGATACCGCCCGGTGGAAATGCTGTAAAGCGATGGAAATATGGCCAGCATCGCTGCTTTCACCGATAGGCGATAGTCCTTCAGCTTTTCCATCCGTTTGCCTCCATTCCAAATGAATCCGGCTGCAGCGGCGTACAGTCCGTGTTCCACGGTAGCGGAGAGTTGTCGTCCCCCATCGAATTCTGGTTTTACCCAGCGCTGATTGAGGGCGTGTTCAGGAGCGATTTTGGAAAATCACGGGGCGGATTTGCAACCTGCTCGGCGGCTTGTGAGGATGTTCTGCCCTGCAGTCCTTTTGAAACCCCTTTCGGAGACATTTGTGCGTTCCATCCTTTTTGCCGGACTCTCTTTGTTAATTGTGTCTTCAGCTGTTGGGCAGGAGTACAAGACTGGAATTGAATGGGACGAACCCCGTGTGGTGACACCCGGTGCGGCGAATTCGGAGGCACCTTCGGATGCTTTGGTCCTGTTCGACGGTTCGAACCTCGACGAATGGAATGGGAACTGGAAGATCGAAGACGGTCATGCGATTCCCAATCAGGGCAGCATGAGAACCAAACGGAGCTTTGGTGACATTCAGCTCCATGTGGAGTGGTCAGCTCCGACTGAAATCCGAGGCAAGGGGCAGGGCCGAGGCAACAGCGGTATCTATTTGATGGATCGCTACGAAGTTCAGGTTCTTGACTCGTTTGAGAATGCGACATACTTCGATGGACAGGCGGCCTCGATTTATAAACAAACTCCGCCGATGGTGAATGCGATGCGGAAGCCAGGAGAATGGAACACTTATGACATCTTCTTCACCGCACCGAAGTTCGACGTCAATGGGGGAGTGAAGCAGCCTGCGTATGTGACGGTGGTTCACAACGGAATTCTTGTTTTGAATCACTACCAGCTTCGCGGGGCGACCAGTTTTGTTGGCCCCGCAGAGTACTCTGTGCATGATCCTCAGGCTCCGATCTCCCTGCAGGATCATGGTAACCCGGTTCGGTTTCGAAACATCTGGGTTCGAGAGATCAAAGAACCAACCGGGCGTCGGACGTCAGCACCTTATGTGCTGAAGCGTGGAGAACGCGTTGATCCGAAGGCCGCAGCCGATCAGGAAGAGGAAGCACGATTTCAGCGGGCCGTCAAAGCCGCGGTCGAACAGGAACTTAAGAAGCGTGCCGCAGCAGCCGCTCAGGCGGCGGAAGCAAACTCAGCACCGCCCGTCACGAACGAGGCACCCAAGCCTGAGTAACTCTTCTGGAATCAAATTCGCCCGATGATTGGATGATACTGTGCTCACACACTCTTTGCTCCGTGCACTGACCCTGCTCATGGCAGCCTGTTCGGTTGGAGCGGCGGCTGACAAACCCAACTTTGTTCTGATCTTCATTGATGACATGGGCTATGGAGACATCGGCCCATTTGGTTCAACGCTGAACAAAACTCCTCATCTTGATCGCATGGCGGCTGAAGGCATGAAGCTGACCAGCTTCTATGCGGCACCTGTCTGTTCAGCATCTCGAGCTCAATTGTTGACCGGCTGCTATGCTCCTCGTGTTTCCGTTCCCGGAGTCTTCTTCCCGGCCGGACCCAAAGGGCTCAATCCAGAGGAAGTGACAACTGCTGATTATCTGAAGGAGTTGGGCTATGCCACGACCTGCATTGGCAAGTGGCACCTCGGTGATCAGAAGCAGTTCCTGCCCACTCGCCAGGGGTTCGATCACTACTTTGGAATTCCCTATTCCAATGACATGCAGCGAGTCTCCGCAGAGAGTGGTCTCAGGGTGACTCCACTTCTACGGGATGAAGAGGTCGCTGACCTTCTCGAAGATGAAGGTCAGCGTCGTGTCACTCGGGAGTACACGGAGGAGGCCGTTAAGTTTATCGGGGAGCATACGGACGAACCGTTCTTCCTCTATCTGCCGCACACCGCGATGCATGTTCCCCTGTTTCCTCATCAGGACTTTGTCGGTAAGAGTTCCAATGGAACGTACGGTGACTGGGTGGCAGAAGTCGACTGGAGTGTTGGTCAGATCCTTGATGCTCTCAGACAGCACAACCTGGAAAAGAACACGCTGGTCATCTTCACCAGTGACAACGGGCCATGGGCCTCCAAAGGGAAAGCAGGAGGTGTCTCTGGACCTCTTCGTGGCAGCAAAGGCTGTACGCTCGAAGGGGGAGTCCGTGAGCCGACGATTGCGTGGTGGCCCGGGACGGTTAAAGCAGGGTCCTCCAGTGACCAGATCGCCGGAACCACAGATGTCCTGCCGACATTCGTTTCGCTGGCGGGAGGTACGCTTCGGGATCGTAAGATCGACGGTGTGGATATCTCAAAGCTGCTGACTGGTGAGTCGGAGCAATCTGGGCGCAGCGAATGGTACTACTATCAGGGGCGCAATCTGCAGGCCGTTCGTTCGGGTGACTGGAAACTGGCTCTGGGTCCACAGACGCTTGGCATGGGCATCCGACAACGGCCGGAGGATCTGAAGTCGAAAGACGTTCGACTTTACAATCTGCGCGAAGAGATAGGGGAAGTCACAGATCTGTCAGCAAAGCATCCTGAGGTGGTTGCTCGACTGACTGCGCTGGCGGAAGAAATGAAAGCGGACATTGGAAGCGGCCAGCCGGGGCCAGGCGTTCGACCTGCCGGAGACCAGAAGAATCCAGTCACGCTTTACCCCACACAGCCGCGGAAGCCGCGGAAGAAGAAACCAAATCAGGCCAAGTAAGAGTGTCGGGGATGCTCCGAAACAACACGTGATTGAAAGCAGCTCATGAGTCAGGACTCACCCAATTCACCGGAGAATCTGGTTCCGGAAAGCTCACTGAAATGGTACGAGGGAATCACCAGGTACCAATGGCTGGTGCTTGTGGTTGCATCGCTTGGTTGGGTCTTTGACATTTTTGAAGGCCAGATTTTTGTGGCCAGCATGAATGATGCGATGCCACATTTGCTGGGAGTGAGTCAGGACCACGAACTCGTCGCAAAATGGAATAACTACGCGCTTGCATCCTTTCTGCTTGGAGGAGCATTTGGCGGAATCCTGTTCGGGATGCTGAGCGATCGGATCGGACGGTCGAAGACCATGATCATCACGATTCTGTTCTATTCGGTCTTCACGTGGATCACGTCGTTTTCCCAGGCCCCGTGGCACATGGTTGCTCTGCGGTTCCTGGTCGCGATGGGAGTTGGTGGTGAATGGGCGGTTGCCAGTGCCATGGTTGCTGAAGTCATGCCCAAACGCAGCCGGTCATGGATGAGCTCAGTGTTTCACGCAACCAGTGTATTTGGCACCCTGATGGCGGTTGCAGTGACAGCTCTGATATCGGGTGGAACTGATGCAGATCCGGAAGGTTGGCGAATCGGATTTCGTGTTGGCATCGTGCCAGCACTCCTTGTGATTGTCATTCGGTTTGGCATGAAAGAACCGGAACAGTGGACGCGCGCCAAGGAACGGGAAAAGGAGGACCAAACCCAGGCAACTGGTTCGATACGAGAATTGTTCTCGTCAGAGAATTCTCGTAATACGCTTGTCGGTTTTCTTCTGGCGACGATTGGCCTCGTGACCTTCTGGGGTTCCCACATTTACGGCAAAGATGCTCTGAACAGCCGGGCAAAGGCGGCTGCCTGGAAGGCTGAGGAAGTCAACCTGAAGATCCCCGATGGACTGGAAGGTAAGGAACTTGAAAACGCGAAGAAGGAACTGCGTGAAGCGAAAGAGGCGGCCGAGAAGAAGCATGCGGGTGCGATTACTCGAACACGCATGTTGTGCATGGCGTTGAATACAATTGGTGGTGGTATTGGGCTGGTCCTGTTTGGCTGGATTTCGAATCACCTCGGCCGTCGGCTGACCTTTGCTGTGTACCATGCGGTGGCGCTGGTTGTTGCGTTGATCATGTTTCTATACATGATCCCACAGAATGCACCCTATGAGGTGATGTGTGTTTTCCTGCCGATCTTCGGATTCTTTACTCTTGGCATGCACGCTGGCTATGCGGTCTATTTCCCTGAGCTGTTTGCGACACGTCTTCGCGGAACGGGAACGGGTTTTTGTTTCAACGCCGGCCGATTCGGCAGTGCGGCGGCTATGTTTATTGCGGCAACACTCTCATGGCAGCGCAATCAAACTGCGTTGTATCTGGCGTTTCTGTTTGCCCTGGGAATCATCGTTCCGTTGATGGCGAAGGAAACGCGAGACGAAGACCTGCCGGATTGATTTCGGATTCCGGGTTTGATCATTCAGCTGCGTCTGAAGAGACTCCGTGCAGCACGGTCGCCTGAAAGATCGCCAGCAGATTCTCTTTGTCAAAGTTTCCGGAGATCTGACCATCAGTTGTGATTGTGGCTCGGATGGCGGGTGCTGAAATCACTTTGCCGTTCAGCATGATGGCAAGGCGTTTCCCCACGTTGCCTTTGGTGAGTTTAACCATCCGTTTGCCGGCGGCTTCAGTGAGCTTGAATCCGATCAGCGGATTACCAGACACGTCCGTTTTGAAACTGATCTCATGAAAGTCTTTACCCGTCAACTCAGCCTTTGGTGCAACGAAAATCCGATCAGACGCATTACTGTCACCGACTTTCTTTTCGAGCCAGCCTTCGTGCTCTCCGTCCTGGGCCAGACGAAGTTCGAAGGTTGCTTTCTTTGATTCGTCGGCAGAAAGAGCAGACAGCAGGCTAAGCAACAGGAGCGGTGCGAGGATTCTCTGGAGCATCATGAGTTCCTTATATTCTTAATGAGACCGCATTCGATCGAAGTTTGGTATCTGCCTGCATGTTGCCGCACGACGGTTTGCAGCAGATAGAACAAGTGAGCCGAAGGCCGTGAGGCCTCGGGTGTCAACGAGCGGCCAGACAGTGCGTTTCACCCGGCCGCTCACGCGTCACGGCTCACAGAATCTGTTTCGTATCACTTAAGACGACGGATGCATTTCCTGGTCAGCGAGGGATCTGCCCCCCAGTCCAACATGTTCCATACTCATGCCTCGCTGAGGAACGGGGCAGACAAGTCTAAAACGCTGTGCCGGATGGTGGCGAGATCCGTTTGTTCGTACCTGGGCCACGAATATTGAGAGTCGAGTCGGTAACGAAGTGGAGTGAGTCTGTACTCCTGCACGCCCGTCGTTCAGAATATAAGTCCTCCCTCCCTTTTGGATTCCTGCCATGCGTGTTCTTCTCGCCCTCGCGTTGATCTCCTCTGTGGGTGTCACAACAGCTGAAGTCAAAGTTGGTTTTCGCCAGCTTGGTTCCACGTTTCCGGTGGTTGTGCAGCGTGGACAGGCGTCGGAAATCACGATTCGGTCCAACTACACACTCGACGGGGCCTACAGTGTCCTGTTTGATCGCCCGGGAATCACATCGAAGTTTCTGGAAACCAAACCAATTCCTGCACCGCGCGGAGGTCGTGGCCGCCCAGGGACTCCGTTCCGTTTTGAAGTGACCATTCCCGAGGATCAGCGAACCGGGATCTATGAATATCGAGTTGCGACGCCCAATGCCGTTTCCAGCGTCGCGCACCTGCTGGTCACCGATCTGCCCGTGGTGGCAGAGGACGTCAAAAAAGAGAATGGAACGCCGAAGTCGGCTCAGGCGGTCCAGCTTCCGGTGGCAGTCTCAGGAATGTGCGAAAAGACTGAGGATGTGGACTGCTATTCGTTTCACGCTCAGGCCGGCCAGAGCATTACCTTCGAGGTGTTTGCTCAGCGTGTGACGCAGGCAGTTCACAGTATGCAGTCAGGCAACGGCACCTATCTGATGGATCCCATTCTGACGTTGCTGACACCAACCGGTCAGGTGCTCGCTCAGAACGATAACTATTTCGGTGGCGACAGCTGTCTCACTCATACGTTTCAGACTGAGGGGGACTATGTCGTCTCTGTACGAGATGCCCGGTACATTGGCAACACAAAATACGTGTACTGTTTGCAGATGTCAGACCGACCATGGGCGGAGGCTCTGTTTCCAATGGCTGTTCAACGCGGACAGTCGGCAGCGCTGAGTGTGATTGGCCATCAGCTTGGTGAGACGTCAGTCGCAGATGTTGATACCTCAGGCGAGGATATCGAGTTTGGGTGGCAGAAGACGTCGGTCCAGGTGTCCGGGGGACTGACAAATCCTGTGCCACTTTTGGTGTCCGAACATAAACAGGTGACGGCCGCCGACGGAACTCATGCCGATGCCCATGCTGTGACGGTACCAGTGGGAGTTTCCGGCCGCTTTACAGAGGCAGGCCAGTCGCACAGATTCCGATTCGACGCAAAGAAGGGGACGTACTACCGCTTTGATGTTACTGCAAACCGTGTTGGAACCGGACTGGATGCAATTCTCGAACTCTACGATGCAAACGGAAAGAAACTCACGGAAGCAGATGACGGACTGCAGACCAAGGACCCGACTCTCAACTTTCGGGCTCCGGCAGATGGTGAACTGACTGTCCTGATTCGAGACCTCCACGATCGTGGTGGTCGCCGCTTTCAGTATCACCTCGCCATTCAGGAGTCCGGTCCGGACTTTGAAGTTCATGGCGAGTACTACTATTCCCAACTGGCACCCGGAACGCGGATGGCATGGTTTGCGCGAGTCAACCGTCTGAATGGGTTTACCGGCCCCGTGCAGATCAACGTGGAAGGGTTACCCAAGGGAGTCTCCCACGAACCCGTGACGATTCCCTCCGGCCTGAACCACTGCCTGATCAATCTTGTGGCAGACAAAGATGCCAAGGTGAGTGCAGCGCTTGCCACGGTCACGGGAACCGCAACAGTCACTCGACCGGATGGCTCCGAGCAGCGTGTCACACGCAGTGGCAGAATTACGTGTGAATTGCAGACTCAGGGAGGAGGCCAGGCGCGTTGGCCGATCCGGACATCCATCGTGGGGGTCACTCAGCCTCTGGACCTGCTGGAAGTCGTGGCTACTCCCGCCGAGGTGAAACTGAAGCGAGGAGGTAAAGTCGAGTTCACAATTCGAATTCGACGCAATGAGGGATTCAAAGAACCCGTAACGATCGCGATGGACTTCACCTATTTCTCATCCGTCCTGGGGGCTCAGCTGCCAACCGGTGTCACGGTTTCCAAAGAGAGTACCGGTCGACTCAGCGGAGACACGCTCGAAGGGAAGATTGTGCTTGAAGCAACGGACAAAGCACTGCAGGTGGAACGGCTGCCGATCGCTGTTCTGGCACGAGTGCCGATCACGTTTTCGATCACGACCAACTACGCCAGCAACCCGGTTTATCTCACTGTCGAGTAGAGACAGTTCGAAACCGATCCGCGTTGCTCCGCGTGTACGGCCTCGCTGCGTCTGCCATGTGTACCTCTGTGCACTCAGTGGTGATAAAAACGCCGGGCCCTTGGTCATTTTGCTCCTTCTTGAGTGAGGCTCCTGCCGGGCCCACCAAAGCCACCACCGCCTGGAGTTTCGATGCGGAGGATCTCCCCGGCGGTTACCGTGCGGCTGAAGCAGCCTCCGAGATCCAGCTCACCCTGAGTAGTCACGAGCGTGTTACGACCTGGTGCCCCTTCCTCACCGTCATCAAGGCCCCAGGGAGTCTGAGTTCTTCTTTGCGAGAGCATGGACACGGACAACGATTCCAGAACCTCAATCTCTCGAATGATTCCATCACCGCCGGGTGCGCTGCCGTCTCCCCCCGAACCGCGACGCAGTCCAAATCGATGAAGCCGAACCGGGTAGCGATTCTCAAGGACCTCCGGATCCGTCAGGCGGGTGTTGGTCATATGAGTGTGGACCCCTGAGGCCCCGGCTCCCTCTGGTGAGCCGCCGGAGCCGCCGCAAATGGTCTCGTAGTATCCGAAACTCTGATTGCCAAACGTCAGGTTGTTCATCGTTCCCTGGCTGGCCGCTGCAATCTTAAGCGCGCCAAACAGGACGTCGACAATTCGTTGCGACGTCTCCACGTTACCGCCGACGATCGCCGGACTGTCCTGCGGAGTCTCACCTCTGCGCGGATTCAGGAGGCAGTCTGGCAGGACAATTGTGATGGGTTCCAGTACTCCGGCATTGAGCGGCACATCTTCGTTCAGCAGACATCGAAAACTGTACAGCACGGCAGCAGTCGTAATTGCCCGATTCGCGTTGAGGTTTCCGGAGTGAGTGGGGCCGGTTCCGGTGAAGTCGACTGTCGCGATGTCGCCGCTCACAGTGATTGCTACGTGAATGGGGCTGCCATCATCAAGCTGGTCTGTGAACTCGTAGGTGCGATCCTCCAGCTTCTGAAGACACTGCCTCATTCGCACGGATGACGTTGCCTGAATCTGCCGCATGCACTTTTGGACCAGTCCGGAAGTGGTCTGCTCAGCAAGCTCTGTCAATAGCCGTACGCCACACTCATTGGCGGCCACCTGGGCGGCAAGGTCGGCAAGATTGTCGTCGACTGCTCGCGACGGCCACTGTCCTGTGGTGAGCAATTCTCGAATCGTCTCTTCGCAGGAGTGGCCTGCGCGGACCAGATGCTGTCCCTGAATCAATACACCCTCTTCAGCAAGGGACGTCGAGAAGGGTGGCATGCTGCCAGGAGCAACTCCGCCGATCTCAGCATGATGGGCTCGATTCGCGACGAAGAAGTCGGGATTCTGAGAGTCCTTAGTCGCGAACACCGGCGTGACCACAGTGACGTCAGGCAGATGCGAACCACCTCGATAAGGATCGTTGGTGACAAATACGTCGCCACGCTGCATCTGCGGATGATCGTGCAGGATGTGTCGCACAGTTTCTCCCATGGCACCGAGATGCACGGGGACGTGAGGAGCATTAACGACCAGCTGACCGTCGCCGTCAAACAGCGCGCAACTGAAGTCCAGTCGTTCGCGAACATTCGTTGATGTTGATGTCCGCCGCAGCGTTTCTCCCATCTGAGTGGCGATGGAAACAAACTGATTGTTCATCACTTCAAGCGTCACGGCTTCAGACTGTCGGGTTGCTTCAGGAGTGTGCGATGAATTCTGCAGGTCAATGATGAGTGATCCGGCGTTCGAGATCCTGGCCGCCCATTCCGGTTCGATAAAGACGGTGGACGTGGGTTCACAGATAATTGCGGGGCCATGAATCGTCATCCCGGCTGCGATGTCTCGTCGGACGTACACCTGAGCTGTTACTTTGGAACCGGCGTGAAAAACAGTCGTGGTTTGTACTTCCGAATTCTCAGTCTTGTCCGCTGCCGGTGTTGTGACGGTTGGGTGTTCCTCAGCCATCGAAGCGGACTCAACCCGAACACTCGCGATCTCAATCGGCTGACCGCCACGAATGTATCCAAACAGCTGGCGGTGGCGACGTTCAAACTCATCCGTCCATGAGCCATCATCCGGTTCCCGCACGGTCAGGCTTGTATCCGTGCCGCGATAGCGAAGTTCCAGGCTGATTGAGGAATCAGAGATGGCGTCCTTTGGGATGCCCTGGCTTTGAATTTCGGCTTGAGTCTCCGCCGCCAGATGCACGGCAACTTCAGCGACTTCTGTCAGCGATTCGGGAGTCAGCTCCCGAAGAAAACTGATCTGTCTCACCGATCGAACTTTGGCATGTCCCATCCCCCACGCACTCAGGATTCCCGCGCATGGATGAATGATGACACGGTTCATGCCGAGTGATCGGGCGACCGCACACGCATGCTGTCCGCCAGCGCCACCAAACACCACCAGAGCGTAATCAGATGGGTGGTACCCTTCAGCCACCGACACACAGCGCACGGCCTGAACCATGTTGTCGTTGGCGATCTGCAGCAGACCTTCCGCGAGTTCATTCGCCTCTGGTGCCTCAAGCCCGGCCCTTGCCATGGACGTCTGCAGGCCTGTCAGGTGCCGCTCAACGGCAGCCAGATCGAGTTGAAACGGAAAGTGGTCCGGCAGGACGCGACCGAGCCATACGTTGAGGTCGGTGACCGTGAGTGGACCGCCGGCACCATAGCAGGCTGGTCCTGGGTCTGCTCCTGCGCTCTGCGGGCCAACCTGCAACCGTGTGCCATCAAAGCGACAGATGCTTCCGCCACCGGCCGCCACCGTTTCGATGGCCAGCACCGGAGTCATGATGCGGACGCCGGCTTTCGTCGTTTCGTTCTGGATTTCGAAGCTGCCATCGAATCGCGCCACATCGGTGCTGGTGCCACCCATGTCGAAGCCAATAGTTCTCTCTTCGCCTACAAGTTGACCGGCTTCGGCGAAACCGACGATTCCGCCGGCAGGGCCGGACAGGATGCAGTCTCGGCCTCGAAATCGCGTCGAATCGACCAGACCTCCAACCGAGGTCATGACCTGGATTCTGCTACCGGGCAGATGGGCGCGGATGTCGTCAAGGTAGGCTCTGAGCACCGGATTCAGGTATGCGTCCAGAATGGTTGTGTCGCACCGCGGCACCATTCGAATCTGCGGACTTACTTCTGAGGAACGACTGACTTCCTGAAAACCCGCCTCACGCAGTGCTTGTTCAAGGCGTTCTTCGTGTTCAGAGTTCTTCCAGGCGTTGATCAGACAGATGGCGATTGAGTCGGACGATGTTACTCCTGCGGACCGGATGTCACGAATTGTCTGATCCGTGTCCAGTGAGTTCAGAACCTGACCATCCGCATCGATCCGTTCTTCAACTTCAACGGCAAGGCGATGCAGCAATTCCGGTCGTTCAATTTTGGTCGCAAACAGCTCCGGGCGGTCCTGATTTCCTATCAGGGGCAGGTCACGGAAACCCATGGTGGTGAGCAGTACGGTTGGAGCACCCGACCGGGTTAACAATGCGTTCGTTCCACGTGTGGTGCCAAAGCGGACATCGACTGCTGGCAACTCTTCAGGTTCTCCCGTTGCCGGCACACCCAACAGCCAGCGAATGCCGAGAACCGGGGCAGGGCACTCCGGATCAAGCTCATAGCTGTTTGCTGAAGCGGGTGCGGGCGTTCTCAACTCGATGGTCGAATCACCGGACCCGACCACATGTGATTCATGAACAATCTCACCGGATGCGTCCCTCAATCTGCAACGGCTGCCTTCCCAGAATCCATCAGGATCGGCCTCACGTCTCTCGTCAACCAGAACGGTTGCTTCAATGGAGTGCGGGACTCCCCGGCAGAGTCCCGAGCTGAGTGTCTTGAATTGGGTGAGTGTTCCGTCCGGCGCAACGGCAAGGCAATCGGTAAACGTCCCGCCAACGTCGATCCAGAATTGCCACATTACGCTGAGTTCTCCTGCATTGAGAGCGACAGACCGTCGCCTGAAGGAGATCTTACGACGCGTGCCGGAGATGTGTAGTGTTTGTGCGATTGCTCAGACCCAAAGGGGCGGCAGCAAGGGCCCATAGGGGCGGCAGCAGGGTTCCATCGGTTCTGTCGCCGTTTCACGGCTGTATTTCCTGGGCGGCTTATCTGCGGGCTCACACCCGCAGCAGTTAGCCGCCGGCCCTTCGGGGCTAACTGTGCTGGTGTCGCTCTCTTGTGGCTTAATGCAGTTGGCTCCGTTGCTCCCACTTCAAAATCGGCGAATCCTCGCCTGGGCAGCTCAACACAAGTGATAACAGGAGTACATGTCGCATGCCTCTGACTCTCTGTCGGTCTGAAGATTATTGCTGCAGTCCCAGTTTGTCTTTCACAAAGTCGTTGGCAAACATCCCGTGGGGATCGTTCTTCTGCACGACTTCAATGAACTGAGCGAGCTCTGGATATTGGTGCTGTACGTGCGACTGATCGAGTGGAAACCACTTCCCCCAGTGGATTCGTCCCTGGTGCAGCTTAGTGAGTGCTTTGGCGATAAAAGTTACCGTTCTGTAGAAATTATCGCGCGGCCGGGTGTAGGTAATCAGACTGATGGCATACCAGTCGTCTGGTCCGGCCGCAGGAGAAATCAGTGTGTCGTCTCCTTTGATCAGCCGGAAACAGATCGGGTAATGGTGCGTGTAAGTACCAGCCAGTGCAAACAGCTCGTCTCGCATCTTCAGAGCATCGACCTGCTGCAGGAATTCTCGGGACGGACGGAACCTCTTGGAGTCAGCAACCTGGAACACGGTCCTGACAAAAGTGCTGGCTGCCGCCAGATGTCGGCGAGGAACAAACGCCTCCAGTTCCAGATGCCGAAACAGATCGTGTTCCATCGTCAAATGTCGGTCGCTGCGATCGACAATGTGCTTTCTGATTGGAACAGCCAGAGGTACCAGGCGGCGAAAAAGAAATCGAGTGAGTCGTCGGCTGCGCAGAACGGATGTAAACAGTTTGATGACAAGGTGCAGTGATAGATCCATGGCAAGGAACCAGTAGATCCGATACAGCCAGGCAAAAGAACTCCGGTGTGACTGGTTGGCAACTCTTCGGCGCTGAACGAACCATGTCCAGCGATGAGGGAACAGGAACGTCTGTTGAAGCGGAGTGTCCTGCTCACACTCCAGCAGTTTCTCAACCTGCGGATGTTCCTCGATCCATTCCTCCACCATGTACTGGGGAATGACGGGCAACTTAACTTCCACAATGATGCCCATTGCTCCCAATGAGCAGCGTGCTGCCTGCAATTCGGGGCCGTCGTCGATAAGCCTTGTCTCAGCTGTCTCTGCTCCTTCCGGAAAGCTGGCGATCCGGACAGCCTGAATGTAATGAGACAGACTGTGTTTGCCGGAGCCGTGAGTTCCGGTCGCCGTCGCGCCCGCAATTCGCTGCGCCTGAATCAATCCCAGGGAGGGCAGCGTAAGACCGTGTTGATTGAGGTTCTCCACCAGTGAAGCGATTCGACAGCCTGCACCGACCCAGACGTATGTCTGGCCTCCTTCTGTCACGAGGCGAACCCCCGATATATCGAACATCTGAATGAGAATGTCAGGTGTTTCGATCAATTGACTCCATGCATGCCCGGAGCCGATGACCCGAAATCGGCGACCGCGATTTTTGTTGAGCAGATCGAGTAGCTCAGACTCTGACTGCGGTCGATGGATTTCGGCGGGTTCAAATCGAACATTATCCCCAAAGTTCGAAACCTGATTCTGCTGGTTCTGCATGCGGTGACCCGGCGGGCTGCTGACTGACGATCATCAAATGACGATGGAGGGTATTGATCCTTTCACCCTGAATCGATGAATTCCGTCAGTCAACAAAAACAAATTCGCTCGTATTGAACAGCACGCGGCACAGATTTGCTGCGCCGTGCTCTCTGGTGTAGGCCTCCAGAGAATCAGCCTCCTGTCTGGTAGGGTATCGCCCCGTCACCAGCTGATAAGCACGGGTCGCCACGTGACGCTGCTGGTTTGATTCAGTCTCGGCTGTCTCGCGTTGCAGGCGTTCCGCGAAGTACTTCGCCATCGTGAGATTGAATCTGTTGTTAAGGAGCGACAGCGCCTGAAGTGAGGTCAACGTCTCACTGCGCCGCGGAGTGCTCTGTGAAGAGTCGGCACAGTCAAGAGTCGTCATCCATGGGTCTGGCTGAGAACGCACGATAAAACGATAGATGGACCGACGATGCGAGTTCTCGTCCGATGGATCAAATTTGTGGTATTCGTAATGGGGCGAGTGAGCCGTCTTCTCAAGCACAAACAGGTAGAAGCCTGGGCCCCCCATCTTCAGGTTGAGTTTGCCACTGACTGAGAGGATCGAATCTCGCAGCTCCTCCGCAGACAGGCGCCGGCCTGTCAGCATCAGATCAACCGCGACGTTGTAAGGCACCTTTCGGGGTAAACGAATGGTGCCACCCGCATCCGCGATGATACCGATACCGGTTTCCGGCAAGAAAAACTCTGCGTGCTCCGCCGCAACCACCAGGTCCGCCGTCAGCGCCAGTTCAAAGCCACCGCCCGCAGCCGTGCCGTCCAAGAGGCCTGAACCGAGGTCGTAGACGACGATGGCGTCTCGCTCGCGCGCCAGCGGAACGAGCTCCGCGGCGGCCACTTCCTTGGTGAATCCGACGACCTTGAAGTTCGACCGATGCACCTTCAGCAGGATGCGGGCCCCCTCGTCGACGGCGCGAGCGTAGTC
>CAJWGB010000057.1 GCA_913031625.1 uncultured Planctomycetaceae bacterium
TGTCGCCATCGGCAGCCCGCATCTGTCGCTTGCAGAGCTGCATCTCATAGACGCCGCGTTTGACGGCAGTCCGATTTCCATCACATCACCAAACCACGGGCTGCAGACCGGTGATATGATCATGATGCAGGGGATGACCAACGCAGATGCGTCAATCGTCCACCCTGGTAACGGGCAGCATACGATCACCCGAACGGGTAATGACACATTCACTCTGGACGGAACAAGCGGTCTGGGTGCGGGCATTTCCTACAAAGCAGGCGGGGCATGGTACGTGCCTGACTTTGCCGGCGGTGTTGCTCAGGGCCTCGTCACGATTGACCTGATGGCCACACAGCCTGAAGGACGAATTACGGCCATCGAAAACCCAATCGGTGGTGGCGATGTCCAGCTGACCTCAGTCGGGCATGGCCTGACGTCTGGTGATCGAGTTCGTATTGAAGGAGCGACAGGCACACTGCTGGACGGTGACTTCAAGATCACTGTGATCGACACAGACACCTTTGCTCTGGACTCTGAAAATTCAGCCGGCGTGTACGATACAAGTTCCGGATTCGCCACATGGCAGTCCAACCTGATCACTGGAGCAACAAACCCAAACAACGCCGATATCGTCATTACATCGGTGGGCCACGGCCTGCAGACGGGCGAGCAGATTCGTATTGCCGGAGTTCTGGGCAACACGGCGGCAAACGGAACTCACACAGTTACTCGACTGTCAGACGACACCTTTGCCCTGCAGGGAAGAATCGGCAACGGGGCATACGGCACCGGAACCGGATTCTGGACACCGATCGCGGAGACAACCTTTACAGGCGACAGCATCCCGCAGCGAATTTCAAACAACACAATCACGGGCAACGGAGCTGCCGGTATCTTTGTCGACCTCGCAACCGGAACGACATTTGACGGGGACATCGTCAACAACGTCATCAGTGACAATGCCGAGAAGGGGATTCACATTGAATCCCACAGCTATGGTGTCGGAGAAACTCTCCCACTGGACCCGACAGATCTGACAGCACTTCCCGGTGCTCAGGATATCAGCTTCGATGTCAACATTGGTTCCGACGTCTCCAGTGTGGGAACAGACGGGTTCTTTGTTGACGGCAACTACCTAAATGGCAACGGCCATGCAGGAATCGTAATTGAAGCCCTCGACCTTGCCACCGGATCATTTGAAATCCAGGGCAACGTAATCACCAACACAATCGACGATGGTGACACGTCAACAGGCTGGGCCGGAGACGGGATCTACATTGCCCTCGAAAGTGATCGCAATCGCGACACACTGCAGGCGGAGGTGGATGCCAACTCGCTGCTCATTGAATCAGTTGTGGAGAACAACACAATTGGCGTAGACGGTCAGGGCAACGATGGTCACGGAATGAACTTCCGACTGACGGAACGCACACGCATTCAGGACCTCGAGCTTGTCAAGAACTTCTTTGTTAACAACGCGCTGGATGGGTTCCACTTTGTCCGAACAGAAAACGGTTCCCTGAACTCCGTTCTGCTCGACAACAATGACGTCACCAACAATGAAGGGGACGGATTGGACTTGTTTGCCGAGAATTCGGTTGACGACCGACTGGACTTCAAGATTCTCCGCAACGACATCAACAACAACGGAGAATACGGCGTTCGAATCGACGTCGAAGCATCTGCTCGAATCGAAGTCGACTTTGACACCAACGATGTCATTGCAAACGGCCGCAACGAAAATGGGTTCCATCCAGATGACAGCAACCCGCCGACCGACCCCAACGATCCAACAACGGCATTTGCAGGAAACGAAGGAGCAGCAGGCGGCGTCGGAATCTTTGCCTTTGAAGAAGTAGAAGTTGTCTTTCGGTCAGTCAACTCGCGCATTGTTGACAACATCGGAGACGGATTCAGCGTGGACACCTTTGATTCCACAGACACTCTTCGAATGGTCGGATCCTTCATTGACACTGAATTCAGCAACAACACGCTGACTGGATTCCGCGCTCAGGGAGCATCATTCGCCAACTACGAGATCATCAGCAGCCTGTTGAATGAGAACGGAGAAGACGGCCTGAGGATCGTATCCGTTCAGGACAAAGAGCTTGATCCTCGCCTTCAGGTTCGCGTCGCAGGAGCGGATATTGACCTGACCGGAATCGGTAACCAGTTCAGTGGCAATGGCTCCAACGGTGCCGTTCTTGGCCAGGGCGTTTCAGCCACATTTGGTACCGGATTGAAGACGGCTGAGTTCGCGAACATCTTCGACAACAACGGAGCGGACGGACTGAAGATCGTGCAGGATGTCGGTCCCTATCTGGCCAGCATTGGCCGTCGTCGCAGCATTGAAACCGACGGCAACTTCTTCCGAGGAAACGGAAGCGCGGGCGTGGACATCGGCCACGATGTAACGCTGGAAGGTGGCCACATTGAGCATGGCTACGAAGTTGCCAGTGACGTGGATGTCGTCATCAACGACGCGATCATCAGCCACAATGCGGGTGACGGAGTCGAATATCTGGCAGACAGCAAGCAGCGAATTGAAGCGGCCGTCGGCAGCCAGCAGGACATCCCGACAACTAATATTTCTTCATTGGCAGTATCCAACTCAAGAATTGAGGGCAATGGCCAGCGGGGGGTCGACATCCTTAACCGTATGAGTGAAGACTCTCGTGTTTCACTGATCAACAATGAAATCCTCACCAATACGTTCTCCGGCATCTACGTAATCAACACAGCCGCTCACTTCCAGACTCAGTTCGGTCCTGACGACGAGCTGTATGCAGCGTTTGACAATAGAGCTGTGACAGAAAACGCGGCGCAGGGACTTGAAGCCGCCCGAAGCGTTCAGGCTTTGTCTGCATGGCGAACGCCAAATATCGAGCTCCGTGTCCAGGGAAATAACATCCTGGACAACGGCAACCAGGACAGCGATTCCACAATCACTCTTCCGTTCTCCAGTGGTACTGCGCGCCACGACCCAACGCGTCACCCTGACTGGTGGCACGACTATGGCTTTGTTTCCGGAACACTTGGCGGTCTCGTCATTCGAGCGGGATCAGTGGACACCGTCGGGCGGGACCTGACCTTCGCAAATCCAATACGGGAACTGGGGGAATCCGGCATCGATGCCGAAGTCGTTGGAAACACATTCAACGGTAACTTCGGTTCCGGCGTTTACATCGACCAGTTTGTCAGTGGTGTTCCTGAACATTCTCAGGGACGTTTCCAGGCAGGAGAAGCTGGAAGCTTCTCATGGTCACAAGGTGCTCGCGACCCACTCGCTCGAATCGACCTTGTCTTCCGTGAAAACTCCGGGAACTCACTGGATGTCATGAACGGGTTTGCGTTCTTCGACAACGACGAGCACTACTTCAAATCACGTCACATTGGCGCTGTTACCAATCCCCCACACGCCCAAGCATTCAATTCCACTAATCCTCCGGGGGATTTTCACTCGGGAACGCGATACCGAAACCTGACTCGAACAACGAGTACCCGTGACCACATCATGGGAGCGTTCCCGCTGAATCTGAATGTCGACCCGATAGACATCCAGCTGTGGGCATTCGACGGCTATGGAACCCCAACTCTTCGAGTCGAACCTGACTACGATTTCGATCAATTTAATCAGACGGGCACGATTCAGGGTTTCAGTACATTCGAGGACACGCTGTCTCTTCCCAACAGTGTCAGTACCACAAGCCTGTCAGGAACTGTTGAATACCAGTGGGACACGGGGCGAACTACCTCCAACTTTACCGGCCTGACACCATTCAGTCTGGAGCGTGGATCAGTCTTCAACGTTCTTGCTGGCGAAGCCCCCATTCAGGCTGATGGTCTGGAAGAAAACGACAGTTTTGTCGGAGCGACAGAACTTGGTGTGGTTGCCGGTGACGACTTCCTGGTCAATGACCTCACCGCTGATTCACTTCAGCCCGGCATTCTGAATATCGAACGCAAGGGCGATCGCGACTATTACCGTTTCACGACAGCAGAGTCTTTTGATGCTGGTGACAATGGACTTGTGGACGTCACTCTGTCCGCAATCGACACTCTGGGTGACGACCTTCAGCTGATGGTCTACGAGGTTCGCCCGCTGACGGACACAGAAGAGTTTCCACTTCTTCATCAGAGTGGAGTGCCTCTGTTCCAGACTGCGCTGCGAGGAGGCGCTGTGACGTTGCAGGCTCCGGTACAGCCTGACACGACCTACATCGTTGAAGTGTTCAGCAGCGAGAATTCGAACCTTGGTGTCGCCGACGGAGGAGCTCAGACAAGATACGTCTTTGGGACCACTCGAAGCTACACACTGGAAATCGATGCACCAGTGGCAGCACCTCCTGTCCAGGCAGGGGCTTCATCAGGTAACGGTGGATCTGAAGAAGTCGTCACGGCAAGTGGGTCAGGCAGCGTCGCGGCAGCATCAGTGCCAGATCAGACCCCGATGGTTCAGGACATCTCGGACATCGCTGACCGCAACGTCTCGCTGGATACTCTGACGATTCAGTTCACAGAAGATGTGACCGGAGTTGATATCAATGACTTCCAGCTTACACGCGACACCAGTATTCTGGATCTCTCCGGAGCAACGCTGACGGAAGTCACTCCGGACACCTATACGCTCAGTAATCTCGCCGGGCTGACGCGAGAGGCGGGCAACTACGAGTTCCGCGTGGTTGTTGCCGGTTCCGGTATCATCGACACGGACAACGAAGCTCTGATTTCCGGCGGCAATGACGTGGAAGCCTGGGTCGTCGACAATCTTGTGGATGCCCTCACTGACGGCGTTGACAACGTCCCTGGCGATGGTCAGTTCTCGGATTCCAACGGGAACCGCACCCTTCGTTCTGCCGTGATGGAAGCCAACGCAAATCCAGGAATTGACGTGATCACACTCATCCCTGGTACCCACCAGTTGTCTCTGGGTGGCACCTTCGAAAATGGTGCTGCGGAAGGGGACCTGGATATTCTTGATTCTCTGACGATTCAGGGTACAGGAGCAACGGCTCTCGATACCGTGATCGACGGAGGCGGGCTTGACCGAATCTTCCATGCATTCCCAGGCGTGTCGTTGACACTGGAAAACCTGACGATTCAGAACGGTGCTGCCTACGATGGAGGTGGTGTTCTGCTGGAAGGACTTGCAGGCAGCACACCTGCTCCTCAACTGACCCTGACCGATGTTAACATCGTTGACAATACGGCCTACAACCAGGGCGGTGGTATCTACAGCCTTGGCACAGTGACTTCCGAGCGATCATCGATCTCGCGCAACTCAGCTGGCTCACGTGGCGGTGGTATTTTTAACCACGGAGTCGTGGAACTCACGAACTCAACCGTTTCGACGAACACAGCTGTCTCTCGTGGTGGAGGTATCTACAACGAAATCGAAGCTTCTGCTGTGAACGGCAATCTGATGCCGGTTCAGGCATCAGCAACAATTTACTCTCTGAACTCAACAATCGCGTTCAACGCAGCCGGCTCACGTGGGGGTGGTATTTATCAGGAATCAGGAAACACCATTACATTCGGCAACACGATCATCGACCAGAACACTGCCGCAGGTAACCCTGACTTCTCCAATACAGTTCAGTCTCTTGGCCACAACTTCATTGGACAGCTGGACCTGGACCCGGCAGACGCAGGTGTCGAACCGTCCGACATTAACGCAAACCTGACGGCGGGAGTAACAAACTCCGGCCTTCTGCCGCTTGCGACTGCACCGGACTCGAACGGCACATGGCATAATCCGCCTCGCCCGGATGCGTTCGTTGTCGATGCGGGAAGCGATGACCTGTATGCAACTGAAACAGGAATTCCTGTTGAGAATGTCAACGCGGCTCTGGATCAGACTGGACGAACCCGTCAGGTCGAAGGCAATGAAGATGCAGTCTTCCGAATTGATATTGGAGCTGCTGAGTACTTCATCAATATGCCTTTCGCCATCTTTAGTGCCACACCGAATCCGGCCGGAGTTAACGAGACTGTTTCGTTCGACGCATCAGCATCAACGCACACGCTGTTGCCCGGTGATTCGAAGCTCGTCAGCTACGACTGGGATTTCAATTACGATGGAGTCACATTCAACGTGGAAGGTACAGGACTCACTCCGACGACTTCCTACAATATGCTGGGCAACTATACGGTCGCTCTTCGCATTACCGATGATGACGGATTCGAGGATATTGCTGTCACGAATCTGCTGGTCGCTCCGCCAACACCGCCGACGATTCTCTATCCGAATCAGACCGCGGACGCCAACTTCACCATTTCATGGGACGCTGGCACAGGCACATTCAGTGTGCTCGTCACTCAGGTATCGACCGGCAATGTCATCGTCAACGTCTCTGACCTGACCGAGACATCCTATACACTTCCAGCTGCTGTTGATCCGGGAGAGTACACAGTTGTTGTGACAGCCAGTAATCAGAGCGGCAGTGCAAGTAGTCTTCCTCACACGGTCCAACTGGTCGACTTCGAGCTGATCTCTCCGACCCACAACTCAGTCGAGTGGAACAAAGATACTGAGTTTATCTTCCCGTCAATCGCTGACGCAGTTAACTACGAGATCTGGATTCAGGAACAGGATCCGCAAGACCGCGACAGAACTCTGGGGCTGCGTCTGCACAATGAATTCATCAGTGCAGCTCTGGCTGACCAGGGAGATGGCACTGCGAAATATGTTGCTCAGGATCTGGGTGAAGGAGTCTTTAACGTCTGGATGCGACCGCTTGAGAACGGTGGCAACCGTGGATTCTGGAGCACTGGCGTTCAGTACGAGATTGGCCGTCCAGTCGTCACCGGGCCTCCCGCAGCAACACTGCTTAGTCAGCCTACTCTGACGTGGGAACAGCTTGGAAATGCACCGTTCTACGGAGTTGAGCTTTACCAGCAATCAGGCATTCTTGCGGATGGCTCACCACTGTTCGGTCCGAAACTGGTCTTCGAGCAGGACAACATTTCCGGTACTTCGATCCAGGTGCCAACCGATCTGGGCAACGGAAACTTCCGTCTGTTTGTCTATGCTCACAACGCAGCAGGTCAGCGAAGTGAGTGGAGTCTGCCATACGACTTTAAACGCGACCTCTTCAATGGTCCGGAACTCATCTCGCCAATCCTGAACAATTTCGAGACCAACCCGTTTCCGGAGTTCCAGTTGCAGCCAATCGATGGTGTGGATCACTATCGCATTGTGCTGTTTAACGCGGACACCAATGAACGCATCTTTGACACATCCAGTGTTGCACATGACCCAACGGCCTCAGTAATCAGCTATGTGAATGCTGAGGAGAAGATTCGTGCGGGCAACTATGAATGGTGGGCCGCGGGAGTTCTTGCAGACGGAACCTCTACGACGTTTAGCGGACCGGGACAATTCCGAGTTCCTCGACCGGTTGGAACCAGCCCGGTTGGACCAATTGAAGACGTGATACCGGAATTCACATGGACTGGTGAAGGGATTGAGGAGTTTGTTTCCTTTGAAATCTGGGTTAACAATCTGACCACCAACTCCCCGGGAGTCATTCAGGCCTCAGGGATTACAACAACCAGCTTCACGCACGACTTGCCACTGGAGAACGGACGATTCGAATGGTTCGTGCGAGGTATTGATGCCGACAACAATCCTTCAGACTGGAGCGAAGGGCTGATCTTCACACTGACAGCGTCTGTCGGCACAGCCACTCAAATCATCGATGTCTTTGGCAACCCGCCAACCTTCGTCTGGACGGAAGCAAACAACGCCGTGGAGTACGAGATTCTCGTCACCACACTCTCTGTTGCTAACCAGCCGGTGGTCTACAATCAGGTCACAACAGGTACGCCGTTCGGATTCTTCAGCCGTTTCCAGACTGCAACCTCCAGCTTCTTTGCGGGTGAGTTTCGCGTCTGGATTCGTGGGATCGAGGCTGATCAAACGGCACAGCCGTGGTCTCAGCCATTCCAGTTTACGATCACCCAGCTGGAGGAAGACCAGGCAGATGATTCGCTGTTGGCAATGGATTCTCGATCTGTAACTCAGGACTTCCAGAGCATCATTGTGCATCCGGCGAAGACGGTTGCCACATGGATCCCAACTGTGCTTCCAACAGCCGAGGTAACTCAGTCTGAGGATGTTGAATCACAGGAAGCTATGCCTCAGGAGACGCTGGATTCTGTCGACGCCATCATGGAAGAACTGGCCACAGATGGTATCTTTGATGCCGATCTCGAATCAGGGGAACCTGCGATCTCGGAAGAAGCAGCGACTGTGACAGCCAGCGAAGGGTCGAATGATCGCCAGGCAAGTGCCTCTTTGCTTGGTCTGGGACTCGCAGCCCTGACAGGTCGACGTCGTCGACGAAACCGAAACCGTGACTGAGTTTAGTCTCTCATTCAAAGGCGGTGGGATTCGTCCCACCGCCTTTTTTTGTGCCCAGAGAACCTATGGCTGATCGCAAACTTCATGACGGACGGGAAGACGGGCTGCGTCCTCTTGTCAGCCTTGACCTGGATTCTGTGGAATCATTTTCTGACCTCCTCGAGGCAATGTCTGAGACAGCGTTTTCGGGACGATCTGCCGGAGAGGCTGCTCGGATTCTCACCGAGATGTTCTCCGATCCGGATTGCGGTGTCGTCATGACGATCTCCGGGGCAATGACAGTTGCCAAGCAGGGTCGGATCATCTGCGAACTGATCGAACGGGGCTGCGTTCAGGCCATCGTGGCAACTGGTGCACTGATCGCCCACGGGCTCACTGAATCCATAGGGCTGACACACTACAGGACCGACCCCAATCAGTCGGACGAGGAGCTTTTCGACAAGGGCTACAATCGGATTTACGATACGCTCGAAATGGAAGCCAACCTGAATGACCTGTCCGTTATGGTGGCGGAAGTCCTCGATTCCGCGGACGACGATGTCACGTGGTCATCTTACGCGTTCTGCCGGGAGATGGGCAGACGACTCAGTGATCAAAATGCCGGCAGAGGAATCCTTCGGAGCGCTTACGAACACGATGTCCCGGTCTTCATTCCTGCATTTACCGATAGTGAGCTGGGGCTGGACTTTGCAACGTTTGCCATTGAGCAGACGTTAAAAAACAACCCAAACCGAACCAATGCGTCCCTTGAGGAGTGCCTCGCAGCAACTCCAGCCTTTAATCCTTTTCTGGACCTGTTTCATTACGCTGAACGAGTGAGTCGGCTGCAACATACGGGCATATTTACGATCGGAGGCGGCGTGCCCCGCAACTGGGCCCAGCAGGTAGGCCCATTCGTGGACATCACCAACGAGCGGTGCGGAACAGACTTCCAGCCACCGCGGTTCCGCTACGGTGTCCGAATCTGCCCGGAACCTGTGCACTGGGGAGGACTCTCCGGCTGCACGTACTCTGAAGGCGTCAGCTGGGGAAAATTCTTCAGTCCGGCTGATGGTGGCCAGTTTGCCGAAGTTTACTCGGACGCCACAGTCATTCTGCCACTTCTCATCAAAGCAGTCATACAACGAGTGGATGCCCAGTCCAGGTAATCTGCACGGGCATCGCGCCCCTGTTCTACGCTGCCGGAAAATGGGAGCTTCCAATGGCTGACTGCAGCATCCCTCAGATCCATCGATAGAATTCAGGTTCCCTGCTGCCCACTTTTAGTCCCTTTCTGACCGGAATTTCACGTGCGTTTCCTGTCTGCGTCGCTCCTGTTGCTGATTATTTCCCAGGCCTCCAGTGCTCAGGATCACGACCATCATCATGGGGGTGAAGAGAAGATCGAGCGTCCAAAGGTCTATCTGGACAAAAGTCCCCGGATCGTTGAGTACCAGCTCAAACGACTCGACAACGCTCGGCTGCTGCTGGTAGAGACTGCAACCGACGACAAAAAGTACATCCCGGTCTTTGACGCAATTCTGCGGCGACCAGGCATGTCCCGACGAAACCGGGATCACGCGGTAGCAGCTCTGGCCACAATCAGAGAATCGGACATCGCCACAGAACTGTTCGCGACTCTTTCGAAACTCAGTGACAGCAAAGATGACGTACGAGTCGCCCGACAGCTTTCCGAGATGCTGCTGAGCCTGCCAGCCAAACAACTGCAGTCACGAACAGCAGATCTCAAATCGGCCACCGAGTCAGATAATGGAATCCTGAAAGCCACCGGATTTGCCGGACTGATTACAGCCGGCCAGAGTGCCAGTGCATGGGACACGTCCCGGTCCAGTGACAGTGCAAAGACCGCATGGCTGACAGCCGTATCGCTGCTGCCACAGGAAGCTCGCAACCCACTTCGCGACGGTGTTGTCAGCAGTCTTGCGGACAACCAGTCAGCAGTTGTCCGGAAAGCCGCCATTCGGGCATTGCCTCTGATCAAATCGATGCCGGACGACAGTTTTGCAAGACTCCGCCCATTTGTAAGTGATGCAGCTTACCGAACAGTGGCCGTCCGCAGCCTGCTGAGAATTCCGGATCAATCACGGTCCCCCGATGAGTCTGCGGCAATCGTAAAGGTTCTTGTCGATCACGCAGAAGCGACGCCCGCCGCAAAGCGAACGACCGACGAATTCCTTGACGCCATACAGCTCGCGGACGAGTTGCTCAGGAAATTGCCGCCTGCTGACGCAAAGAAATATCGAGATCGACTGAGTGCCGTCACGGTACGCGTCGTTCGCCTGCACACGGTTGAAGAAGAAATGCGTTACGACCGCACATTCTTTGCTGTCGAAGCAGGGCGCCCCGTACAGGTGATTCTCGAGAACGAAGACCTGATGCCTCACAATCTGGTCATTACACGTCCCGGTCAGCTCAAGGACACAGCACTTGCCGGAGCAGCACTGGGGACGACCCCCGGACTGGACGGCAAACTGTACGTTCCTGAGTCGCCAGACGTTCTGTTTGCAACCTCGATGGTTAACTCCGGCAAACGTGAGGTCCTGACCTTCAACGCCCCCGATGAACCTGGTGAATACCCATATGTCTGTACGTTTCCGCGACACTGGATGCGGATGTACGGCGTAATGATAGTTGTTCCCGACCTGGATGCGTGGCAAAGAAATCCAGTCGAACCGAAAGACCCGCTTGGCAACACTCGGAAATTCGTGCAGAACTGGAAGCTGAATGACTTTCCCGCAGAGAAACTGAAGGATTCTCTCAGAGGCCGGAATCCACTGATTGGAGAGAAACTCTTCAAGGACGCTACGTGCCTTGGATGTCATAAGATCAAAGGACAGGGAGGCGCCGTCGGACCGGACCTCGAAGGAGTGCTCAAGCGACTGAAAGGCGATCACCGATCAGTGCTTCGTGAAATCCTTGAGCCCAGTTACCGAATCGAGCCAAAGTACGCCGTGAAAATCGTGATCGACGAGAACGGTCGAACAACAAGTGGTATCGTCGTAAAGGAAGATACAAAATCGATCTCAATTCTCGTGAATCCCGAAGTGCCGGAACCGAAGGTCATTCAGAAATCCGAAGTCGAAGAGATCATCCCGTCTGATGTCTCCATGATGCCCAAAGCGCTCCTGGATAAGTTCTCGCACGACGAGATCATGGAAATCCTCAGCTATATTACTGATCAATCAGAATAGAGATTCTGCGTCATGAAAATCACACGAATCGCAGCGTGGCAGGTGGATCTGCCACTGCACGAAGGCAGCTACAAATGGTCGGGCGGAAAGTCGGTCGATGTGTTTGACAGCACGGTTGTTCGAATCGAAACGGACACCGGACTGGTGGGTCATGGAGAAGTCTGCCCGCTGGGTCCGTTCTATCTTGCGGCATATGCCTCAGGCGTCCGTGCGGGAATTGCTGAACTCGGGCCGCACCTGATTGGAAAGAATCCGATTCAGCTGGGAGCGCTGAATGACTTCATGGATAAGGCCATGAAGGGCCACCCATATGTGAAGTCCGGGATCGACATGGCTTGCTGGGACCTGCTGGGCAAGCAGGCAGGGTTACCCGTCTGCGAACTGCTGGGGGGACGCTACGGTGAAGACTTCGGGCTGTATCGAGCAATCTCTCAACAGCCGGCAGAAGAAATGGCTAAGAATGTTGAGAGCTACCGCAATGAGGGGTACCGACGATTTCAGCTGAAGGTCGGCGGCAATCCGGATGAGGATATCGAACGAATTCACGCGGTACGGGCCGTCCTTGAGCCGACCGACAAACTTGTGGCGGACGCCAACACTGGCTGGTTGATGCACGAAGCGGCTCGAGTGGTTCGTGGGGTGCGGGATGTCGACGTCTATATCGAGCAGCCATGCCTGTCTTACGAAGAGTGCCTGAGCATTCGCCGCAGAACGGATCATCCCTTCGTAATGGACGAGCACATCAACAGCATCGACGTGCTGCTGAAAGCACACAGCGACCTTGCTGCCGACGTTGTGAACATCAAGATCAGCAAATTTGGCGGACTGACACGGGCTCGCCAGGCCAGAGATCTGTGCCTTTCTCTGGGTATCGCAATGACCCTGGAGGACAGCTGGGGCGGAGATATTATCACGGCCGCCATCTCACACCTGGCGCACAGTACGCCACCGGAGTTTCTGTTTACCAGCACAGACTTCAACAGCTACGTGACGGTCAGCAACGCAACAGGTGCTCCGCAAAGAGAGAACGGTCGCATGTCTGCATCGCACGAACCAGGACTCGGTATCGAGCCACGCTTTGACGTCCTGGGGGATCCGGTTGTCGATATTCGCGCCTGATGGTCGGCAATCAGATCTCGTCCGGAATCCTGAGCTGCCGACGAAGCCTGCTCACAACACGTGGATGTTTTTGACGAAGCTGACGAAGTACAGTTTCGGCTGTGCGACGACCTTTCACATCGTGTTCCTGATGGGCCTTTTGGTACAACAGGACAAACGCAGCAATTGCTTCGACACAGCGTGAGTCTTCGCGGCAGGATTCGTAGAGTGCTGGAATCTGGTCAATGAGAGCCCAGTCCTGCCATTGTGTCAGAAGTGTCAGGACCATTTCCCGTGTGGATTCCTGAACCACGGCTGCTCTTAATGCAGCACGAAGAGGTTCGTTGCCAATCGCCTCCCGTTCATGGTTCCATGCAAACTGGAGTGCCTGGACGGCCGCCCAAAGACGCAGGGCATCAGCCTCCGGATCTGAAAGCAGGGTTTCCTGCATAAATTCCAGCCCTTCATTCCCGCTGAGAACAATTAATCCCCCCAGCAGTCCTTCCAGGCCAAAGCTGATTCCCTCTTTGGCAATTCGCTCTTTAAAGAATTTCTGATCCTGCTCATCACCACACATGCCCAGCATCAGCGCATAAAGATTGACGCGTTCCGGCGCTGCATCGGACGCTTCGATCCATTTCCGCAGATCGGCCGGGTCAAACTGCTTTCGCAGCTTGCGAATGTCAGTGTACTCAGCCTTGGCAAACTCGGCCCATGCATCAGCGGCAATCGATGCATCGTCTGATTCCAGATGCCTCAGACAGAACTCGAGCCGAGTCTCAGGCTCGACGTCAGCGTCGGGAACAGATTCTATGTATTCCCATGTCTGCTGAGTCAGTCGCTCGCTCACTTCCCAAATGAGTGATCTCGGCCGGCTGACGGAGACCTGAGTCACGGAGCCGGGATTCGCAGTGTCAGCACGACCGATCTCCTCCTCTGCCGCCGGAGCGTTCCATGCAGCCTTCAATACAAACAGGTCACCCGGCTTACCGAACACGAATCCTGCGATTCGAAGATGCCCCCGGGGAACCAGCTGTTTGCCACTATGCACGTCTCTCACTGCAAACACGGCAGCCCCCGGTGAGGTCGGTGTCTCTTTCTCAACTCGAATCAGCGTCCCGAGCAGCATCGCATCAGAATCACGCTTGGATTCAGCCCACGTCAGCCGTGGCGGTGGACACAACGGGCAGCCAGCAAAACTTACACTTCCATGTGCAACGATGCCCAGAATCAGCAACAGGTGACGCACGGGAACACTCCGAAAGACCAGGGAACTGCGCATTGCAAATGCCGCAGTGCGCATCACGCACCACGGCCTGTTAATCAACGGGCGTAGTCGACCGGTGGCGTTAAATCACACCACCATGAACACGGTACGGCGTCGCAAGGTCAGGAAGTTCCAGACCCCAGATGCGCTCCCAGATCTCCGGAATATGCCTCAAACTTTCAGAAGCATAGATCAACTGCCGAGCCCGAATATTGGGCTCCGGATGCCAGATGGGGAGTGCACAGCCCAGATTAATGGTTGTGCCTACCAGCAGCAGACAGGTCAGCAGTCGTTTTCGCAGTTTCATCTTCGTGTCCTTCCTGGACTCGTTCGGCCGGTTGGTCGATGTCGTTCAAGAGTTCCTGACTCAGCTGAAAGACATGATCTGAAGCGAAACTGTTCTGGGACTCAGCCGCCGGCACTGCGAGGTGCAGGTCCTGCGGGAGGTCTGTAGGTGGGTTCAGCCGGAATCTGCGGGCCGGTTGGCTGTGACGGAAGTGGAGCTGGTCCACCAGTCAATGGAGAAACAGGGGCTGGAGCAAACTCCAGTGCTCGGTCCTGCTCTTCCATCTGCAGAACCCGGGCTTCCATCTCTTTCCCCGGTTTAAATGTGACCACGTACTTTTCAGGAACCTGAACCTGACCACCTGTGCGAGGGTTACGTGCTCGACGAGCTGCTCGCTTCTTGACCTCGAAAACACCGAAATTTCTGAGCTCTATGCGACCATCTGTGACCAGAGTGTCCACAATTGCGTCAAACGTCTTCTGGACGATCTCCTTTGTCTTGAGCTGCGTCAAACCCAGCTCTTCTGAGATTGCCTTAACGATCTCTTTTTTGGTCACGACCGGTTACTCCAGAAGCGAGAATTCAAACCGATTTCTCCTCGGCAGATCGACTCAACTGTATGGTTGTAACCGACTTAGTGTCAAGAGGCCGTTCCCGGACTCACCGGATTACAAACGACCAGAAGACACATTCTGGTTCCTGATGAACGCGGCTTCGCGCCGGATCATGACTTCAAACTGAGTTTTCAAAGAACGGTTGAGGGGCGGAAATGTGCCGAAACACAACCACTCAGGCTCGTTATCGGCCTGATACAATCAGAGAATTAGAAAAAACCGGCATAACTCCCACAGATTGCCAAACCCGCAGAGCCTGCCAACGCCAGCAGCCCTGACACCCTCATTCGCCCAGTCTCGCGCACGGCCGATGAGAGTGTGGTTTTTCCCCTCATCTCCGTCCAACCAACGTATCTGCCTGTATGGACACTGCGGAACAATCGTCTGCCTCAGATCCCAGCGGCCTTTGGAAGTGGCTATGGCTCACTGTCACCACGGGAGCTTTGCTGTTTGAGGTCTTCAGGCTCAAACAGATTCTGGACGCTGGCGGAAGCGTCGATCTTTGGCTGCTTTTCTGGCATCCAGAGTCTACAGCACCACTCCTTGTGCTGCTGTCGCTTCCAGTCATCCAGCGGATTGCTCCACGCCGTCGACGACCAACCGACGACCAACACTTCAAACGAGAGTCAGTCGGCCGAACGGCAGCGGGAGGGCTTCTGATCTGCCTGCTGAGTTTCTTCTGCAACTGGTGGATCGGTTCGACTCAAGTTCAAGTATCAGAATCAACGGCAGCAGAATTTGCCGATTTACCACCTGCCTACCATGACGAATACAGCTACCTCCTTCAGGCGAAGCTGTTTCATGACGGCCGGGTCACCGCACCAGCTGTAGACGTCCGTCCGGATCTGTTTCATCAGTTTCATGTCCTGAATGAACGTGTCACCGCCAGTCGTTATTTTCCGTGGCCTGCTCTCTGGATGGCGGCATTTGTGGATGCTGAGCGGCCGGTAATTGGACAGTGGGTTGCAGGAACAATCGCAGCAGGAATGTTCTATCTGGCTCTGTGCCAGGTACTGCAGTGGCGAATCGCATTTCTGAGTGGTCTCCTGATTGCAGTCAGCCCCGGGCTGTCCGTCTTTAGCAATCTGATGCTGTCACATCATCCCGTCTTAGTTGGTCTGGCCCTGTTTGTTGCTGCCTTCTTCCGCATGCAGCGAACGGACTCAGGTCTCTGGGCGTGGATCTCTGGAGTCGGCCTCACCCTGGCAATGCTGGGACGTCCCATGACGGCAGCCGGATTCGCTCTGCCGTTCGGGATCTGGCTGTCTGTTGCGACGTGGCGGCGTGAACACTCGTGGAAGCTCCTGGTGGGTTTCGCAGTCCCCCTGATGACGGGCTTTACTCTGCTGGGCCTGCACAACCGTGCGGTGACGGGGTCATTCATGAGCAGTGCTTATCAGGAATACACCGATACGTTTACTCCTCGACATCGATACGGCTTCGGAAACGGAATGGAGAAGAATCCGGGGAATGGTCCACCTGTTATCCAAAAATACGATGAATGGGCCGACGACCTCACCATTCAGAGAGCAGCGGCCAACGTCTGGAATCGACTTCTTGGAAGTCTTCGATGGACATGGGCGACAGTCCCTCTGGCATTGTGCTGCCTTGCCGGTCTCGTGTGCATTCTCCGCGACCCGGAGGCGGTTTGCCGTGGCAAAGATAACGTGATCGGGATTCGTCTGCTGATCCTCAGCATAGTCACGCTGCACATCGTGCACATTCCGTACTGGTACGACGGCATTCAACACTGGCACTATGTGTTTGAGTCATGTGTGCCGTTGTTGATTCTTGCTGCCGTCGGGTGTTGCTGGATCGTCCGACGACTGGAAGAAGGGCAAACCAGGCGCAGTGCTCGACTCTGGATCACTGCCCTTCTGCTGTCAGGCCTTGTTCCCGGATGGATTGGTCTCCCCATGTTCGACGGAGCCTCAAAGACAGGTGCAGCTGTCAGTGAACTGTCATTTTCCCGCGTGCGGCTTTACCAGTTTCAGAAAGAGTTCAGGTCAACGAGATATAGCAAACCAGCACTGGTGCTTGTCGACGAACGGGGCATAGATCCTCAACTGAGCTACATCATCAACGAGCCGGACATGGACGGTGAATTACTCGTGTGTCGCAGGCCGGAAACGGCCGCAGAAATCGAGGACCTGGCAGCAGCGTTCCCTGGGCATACGATCTATCACTTTACCCCACCAAAATAGACGCAGGAGACACCCATTCAGACAGTCGCGATTGATCTGTTTATTGCTGATCCTTCGCTCGTACGGTAACCTATGGGGTCACTCCGGCACCTCAATCCCGCCACGCCACATGAATTCCGTCCGACTCATTCACCTATTCTCTCTTTGCGCGATCTCATGGTCGGTTGCATGTGGTGATGATGCGGAGTTCACGATCAGCCCGGCGACCATCAACCTGCACGCTGAAGAAGACTCTCAGCAGGTTTTGGTAACCGAGATTGCTTCCAGACTCGATCTGACACGTTCGGTGAGATATGAGATTGCTGAACCAGCCATCGCAGCTGTCACCGACAACGGACGTGTCAATCCGGTCACTTCCGGATCTACCACACTGCGTGTCATCAATGGGGAACGCGTGCAGTCAATTCCCGTTCAGATCGGAAATCTAGCCAGCCCCCGTCCGGTCTCTTTCCGCTATGACGTGCTGCCCGTGTTAACCAAAGCCGGATGCAACTCGGGCGGATGCCACGGCAAAGCGGAAGGACAAAATGGCTTCAAGCTCAGTATCTTCGGCTTCGACGCTGATGCGGACCACGATGCTCTCGTGAGTGAAGGTCGTGGTCGTCGAGTTCACCTGTCTGCGCCGGACCACAGCATCCTCCTTCGCAAGGCAACTGCAGAAATGCCACACGGAGGCGGAGCACGAATCGTGAAGGACAGCGTCTGGTATCAGCGACTGAGGCGGTGGGTCGCGGAGGGTGCTCGGGATGAGCCCGCACCTGACTCCGAAGTGACGGCGATAAAAGTCTTCCCGTCAGAAGTCGAAATGTCACCCGGTAAATCACAACAGCTGCAGGTCACGGCCGTGACAGCAGGTGGGGACCAGCGATGCGTAACAGTTGAGGCAGAATACCAGTCGAATGCGGAGGACATTGCCACCGCTGATCGAGACGGCCTGATCACGGTCAGTGAGATTCCGGGGGAAGCAGCGATTCTGGTTCGGTACATGGGCCACGTCGGCATCTGTCGAGTCACATTACCCCGCAGCGGCAACGAGTTCGCACGCCCTCCGGAACAAAACTTCGTCGACACAGCAGTCTGGGATCGACTTCAGAAACTTGGGATCCCTCCATCCGATCGCACGGACGACGCGGCCTTCCTGCGACGCGTCTTCCTCGATGTGATTGGCACACTGCCAACTGAAACGGAATGTCGCGAGTTCCTTGCAGACAGGTCTCCCGCTCGACGGGACACTCTTATCCGTAAGCTGCTTAATCGGCCCGAGTATGCGGACTATCACGCGCTGCGGTGGGCTGACATCCTGCGCGTGGACAAATCCATTGTCACACCTCAGGGAGCCGTCGCTATGACGCGATGGCTGAAGACTCAGCTGCGAAAAAACGCTCCCTATGACCGGATGGTTCACAACCTCATTACGTCACAGGGCAACACACTGACTGAGAGTCCGAACGCATTCTTTCAGGTCCACAAGGATCCGGGCATGCTGGGTCGCAGCGTCAGTCAGGTCTTTCTTGGTGTCCGCATTGGCTGTGCTGAGTGTCACCACCATCCGTTTGAACGGTGGAGCCAGAAGGATTACTACGCATTCGCGGGGTTCTTTACGGGGGTGGGACGCAAGGGAGCTCCTTCCGGAGGACAGAAGATCTTCCCTCAGCCTGGCAAAGATCTGAGTCATCCGCGCACCGGAGAATCAGTTGCTCCGGCAGGCCTTGGCGCTCCGGCGCCCGACCTGTCAGAGGAATATGATCGCAGGAACAAACTGGCCGACTGGATGGTCTCAAAAGAGAATCCATGGTTTGCCCGAATGATCGTAAACCGTCTGTGGGCGCACTACTTTGGTCGTGGTCTGGTCGAACCAATTGATGACCTGCGAGCTACCAACCCGGCAACCAATGAGCCGCTGATGAATGCCCTTGCTTCTCATCTCATCAAACACGACTTTGACATCAGGGAGCTGACGTTCGCGATGCTTTCTTCACGCACCTATCAGCTCAGTGCACGCACACTGCCAGAGAACAGGTCAGACTCTCAGAACTACTCCCATGCCGCATGGCGTCCCCTGCCGGCGGAAGTCCTGCTGGACGCCAACTGTCAGGCAACAGGTGTCGCAGAACAGTTCAACGGCTGGCCGGAGGGTTATCGCGCGATCCAGGTCTGGGATAATCGAATGCCATCTTATTTCTTCAAAGTGTTTGGCAGACCACAGCGCGTCAGCGTTTGCGAATGCGAGCGAGGAAACGAACCGAGTATTTCGCAGGCACTTCATCTGATGAACTCTCCGGAGTCTGTGCGACGAATTCGACACCGTGACGGAGTGTGTGCTCAACTGGCTGCATCTGACGACGAGCCAGAGAAGATTATTGAACGGATCTACCTGCGGACATTGAGCCGATTTCCAGCAGCAAGGGAATCTCAGCTGATGCGGCAGGCATTTGAACAGTCAAGGACACGTCGGCAGGCAGTCGAAGATATAATGTGGGCACTGCTGAACACACGGGAATTTGTCTTTAACCACTGATCACACCAGGTAAGGCAGATCGGAGACGCACATGGGTCACCGCAGAAACAGTTATTGTGACGGGCAGACCCGTCGCCGGACGCTGCAGATTGGCGCAAGCAGTCTGCTCGGCGGGCTGACGCTTCCATCCATCCTGGAGATGCAGGCAAACGCTGCAGCTCCCGGGCCCATCCGGGCGAAAGCATGTATCTTTCTGATGCTGGAAGGTGGCCCAAGCCACATTGACATGTGGGATCTGAAGCCAGAGGCTCCTTCCGAAATCCGCGGGACCTTTCATCCGATCTCGACGAACGTACCAGGCACTCAGATTGGCAACATTATGCCCCGGTGCGCTCAGATTGCGGACCGCTTTACCATCATGAGATCGCACAGTCACAAGGACAACGCGCATCAGACAGGAAGACACTGGGTCCTGACCGGATATCCGCCATCCTTTGCCGACGGTCAGGCAAAGGGCATGCCCTTCAACGAACTCTATCCTTCTGTTGGTTCGATCGTATCTCGGGAGCTTGGACAGCGAGGCGCTGTGCCCCCCTATGTTGAAATGCCCAACCCACTGGGGCCGGGTGGTCCGGGCTTCTACGGCGCCCGGTACGCTCCGTTCACAATCGACACAGACCCGGTCCAGCCAGACTTCGAAGTCCGGGATCTGAACATCGCAGAAGGTGTGGATGAAAGTCGGCTGTCCCTGCGACGTCGCCTGCTGGAGGGAGCAGACAAAGAGGGCCCCGGGGCCAACGTCACGGGACGTGCGAAGACGATGTCGTCGTACTATGAAAAAGCGTTTGAGCTGGCAACGTCTCCGGAAGCTCGTAAGGCGTTCCGAATTCAGGACGAGCCGGAATCCATGCGTCAGCGCTATGGTATGTCGTCTATCGGACAGTGTTCACTGCTGGCCCGACGGCTTGTGGAAGCCGGGTGTCGTTTCATCGGAATCGACCACGGCAGCTGGGACACGCATGTGGACAACTTCACAAGCCATGAAAAGGCACTGTGTCCGCCCACCGATCAGGCCTTAAGTGCGCTAATCACTGACCTTGACGAACGAGGGCTCCTGGACGAAACGCTGGTCGTCATGATGGGAGAAATGGGACGGACTCCTCGCATCAACAAAGATGCGGGGCGCGACCACTGGTCACAGTGTCAGGCAGTTATCTTTGCCGGTGGAGGCACAAGACGCGGAACTGTGATTGGCGCCAGCGATGCCACCGCCAGCTACCCAACGACGCAACCGTACGGGATTCAGGACCTGCTCCGAACTGTCTTTCACCTGATGGGGATCGACGCGAGTAAGGTCTATGACACCCCGCTTGGACGACCAGTTCCGATCGTGAACGGCGGCAGTCTGATTAACGAGCTGATCGCCTGATCAGGACTTCTTTATTTACATGCGTTCCATGAATCGCAGGAAGTCCACTTCGAGTCGGCTAATGTCACCGAACTCCGCCTGAAAGTCGGAAAGGCGTTCACGCGCGGTGTACTTCTTTGCCGGGTCTCGATCGCCAATGCGTTTGAGGTAGCTGACAAACTGTCTCTGGCGAGTCGAGTTATCCAGAAGGAAATAGGTTAACGCCCATGACTCACTGTAAGAATCCAGAGTCTGACTGGAGAAGAAGTCGTCCGACGCGATAAGTTTCGCAAGATCGCCGGGCTGTCGTGACGGACGATGTCTCTTCTGGAACCAGTTGAATCGTTCTGAATTCAGCTTCTCGTCTCGGCTCCTGCGACTTCTCATTCCTTCAGGTTCAAGGACTGTCGCGAGCCCTTCGACGACCCAGACTGGTGCGCCGGCAATTCGACTGTGGATGCCAATGTTGTATCCAACCTGATGGGTGGCTTCGTGAATAATCGTGTTGGCTGTGTTCCCGGCAATGCGTGCAAGAGCAGCGACCTGAGGATTCTTTTGAATTGATCTGGCGCTCGATAACAGCTGCTGGCTGTCATACAGAGCGACTCGGTTGGTGTTGAGGGAATAGTATCCCTGTAATCCCGGATCCGGCTTCACGCCGTCTTTGCGAGCGTAGGCGAAGAATTCAGCCTGAGACCGAAACACGATGGCCGTAAGTGACCCGGTCGGCTTTTGCACGTTGAAACCTCGAACACGAAAGAACTGATCGAGATCCCGATAGATGCTGTCAAACAACTCCGCGTAACGAGCAGATCGCCCTGGAGGACCACAGACAAGATAGGCCCCGCGTCCACTGACCTCGTAGCCTGAAAATTCTTCGCGAAGTCGATCGCGTAATTCCCGTGCTGAATACGGTTCGAAAGTGGGTGCGAGCTTCTCAAACTTCCTGAGGCTGGCGACGGGCAGTCTCAGCAACCGACCTTCACGATCGATCAGGGAGCAGGTGGACCTTGTCAGTCCAACCACTTTTCCTTCGTAGCTGCGAGCGTCGTCGCTGACGCGCACAAGGCCACCAGCAAGCAGTTGACCGTTCAACGTAGTCAACAGCAATAAGATTAAGGCGCCGAAGCGTGTTCCAGTTGCGTGCATCGTTCTCGGATCAGTGAGGCGAAGATATGCCAATACCGGCCCGGGAGCTTTAGGAGGGTACTGGAGCCTAGGTTACTTCCACGAACTGCGCAGCATAAGTTTGAAGAAACTGGGAGGCACCGCCGGCTCATTCGTCCTCAATTCGATAACACGTGTTGCGCAGATCAGACGGACAAAGCTGCGGACCTGAGAGGCTGTTTCGCTGTAAGTGCCTGTCTTATAAGGACCTGCGAATAATCGGCAAAATCGGCACGAACCTCGCCTCATACAACGCTATTCGTGGTTCGCACATTCACAAACAGGGAGACTTACAATGAGACGGGCGTTTGTCACAGGCGCGGCGCTTTGCGCAGCAATGATGTTGAGTGGACAGGAAGCGAAGGCTCAATGCTTCTATCCGGGTGGATACCAGGTTCAGAGCATTGGATTTGGCGTTCCGGCCGTCGGAGTGTCTTACAACAGCTTCAATGTCTATCCACGGCGGACGGTCTCAGTTGGGTTTGGGTATCCGACCTACAATCCGTACTTCTACCGACGCCCTGTCTATTACGCACCACCAATTATTCACACGCGACGTGTGGGCGTTCCCGTTTATCGCCACTGGCGCTGGTGAGCCGATCGCCGCAACACTCCAGAGCCCGAGTTTGATCGGGCTCCTTTTATGCGCGAAGACGAATCGCGATTACCGAATGGCCCCCTGCCCTTCAACAGCCACAATTCGTTCGCCCACGGTCACTCCCTCGATCGTCTCCGTCAATCCGGATGGCCAGCGGATTTCCAGTGCTTCAATCCTGTCACTGTCACCGACTCCGAAGTGAAGCACAGACGTGCCGGTTGACGCGTAGCTTCCGCCTCCAATGATCTGTCGCATAATCTGGCGATCCCCAACAGACGCAACAACAACGGCCCCAACAGGGTGGCGAGCTGACTTCGTTCCCACAAGTCGAACTGCAATCGCTCGCCCGTCGTCAATGTCATTTTGCAGAATAGAAACCGGTTCCTCCGTGTGAATCACGACGACGTCGAGATCACCATCATGATCAAGGTCTGAGTATGCTGATCCTCGCGCCATGTGAGGCGAAGCAATGTAGTCACCAGCCTCATCACCGACACTGCGAAATCGCTGACCATTCATATTCTCAAAGAACAAAGGCTTCTGTTTAAGAGGTGCTGCCCTGGGATAGCGAATCACATGACCATTCGAAACAAGAACATCTTCGTCGCCATCGTGATCCGCATCGAAACAAAGAGTGCCCCAGCCAACGAACGCTGCTCCAACAGCCGTCACACCGGACCGATTACTGATGTGACGAAACAGCATGTTGCCACTCCCGGAATAGACCGCGCTGCTTTCTGACTCATAATTTGCCACCCAGATATCGAACTCACCGTTCTGATCAAAGTCCATCAGATGAACTCCCATGCTTCCATCCGGAACGCCGCGATCTGAAAGACTGGTCCCGCTGATGAGAGATACGTCGTCGAGAGATGAGCCGTCCGTATTCTGGTACAGCACATTTGGGACAGTATCATTGGTCACATAGATATCAGGTCGTCGGTCGTGGTTGAGGTCAGCAATCAGGACTCCGAGTCCCTTGCCGTCTTTCACCAGTCCGAAATCTTCCGATTTGTCAGCAAACGTTCCGTCAACAGCACTGATGTAGAGCAGGTCCGGCAATCCTTCGAATTCGCGCGGCGGACAGACCTCTCGCTTTCCCTGTTCCGGTCCCGCACAGAATGGGTGCTTGTCCTTCGACCAGTCAACGTAGTGGGCAACATACAGATCCGGGGTTCCGTCTCCATTCATGTCGGCCCACGCGGCTGTACTGCTCCACGCTGCGTCGCTGAGCCCTGCCGACAGAGCAACTTCCTCAAACGTCCCATCGCCCAGATTGTGAAACAGCTGGAGTCCTCCGTACCCCGTCACCAGGGCATCAGTAAACCCATCGTTATCAAAGTCCTCGCAGGCAATCCCATGAGAATAGTGCCCGGGCAGATTGAGACCGGCAGGTTCCGTCACGTCTGTGAACTTCAGCTCCCCCACATTGCGGTATACAGCTGACGGCAATGCGCCCGGAGTCACCTCTTTCATTGTTCCACCGCCGGGCAGCATGATGTCGTCACGGCCGTCGCCATCGATATCGATCATTCCCACACCGGCTCCGAGCGATTCGACGATGGAAAAATGCCCTTCCTGTTCGCCGTTTCGGTTGGTAAAGACCACGCCACTCTGCTGAGTGACTTCCGAAAAATGGATCTCAGAGCGATCTGTCTTCGGAACGTTTACGGTAGCCCCTGCCTGCTGCTGCCCAACCTGCTCGTCATTATCATCGGGAGGTGGCGTGGTCTTCGTTTCTTTGCATCCGGTCGCGGCAAACGCGAGCAGGAAGCAGATTCCGAACAGCAGACGGGCGGTTTTCATAGGTATTTCCATCGGAAATCGCGAATTGACCTGTTTTTCATCGCCTCGCATTGAGGAATTTCATGAGGAGACCGTAGTTGAATTACGTATCGAAGCGGATGAATGTTGTGAAAATCCCCTCTGCCCCGGCATGAATCGGGATTCCCACGATCAGAAGTGGCTGCATCCGGTTAACCGTCTACACTCCTGCGTTCCCGGAGCATGCCGATGCCCCGTCGTCTGTACGGATCTTTCCAGGTCATCCCTTGATTACAGTAAGTTCACTGACAAAAGAGTTTTCCGGGCCCGACGGGGATCCTGTCCGCGCAGTCGATGATCTGTCGTTTGCTGTAAGTTCCGGCGAGGTCTTTGGTCTGCTGGGGCCAAATGGAGCTGGGAAAACAACGACTCTGCGAATGATGCTGGGACTGATGGTTCCCACCAGAGGCAATTCGACGGTGAACGGTCGGTCCGTCGCTGACTCTGCCGAAGAGGTGAAACGGAATGTTGGCTTTGTTTCGACCAGCGTGGGTGTTTACCAGTGGCTCACACCGCGAGAGATGCTCTCGTTCGTGGCAGACCTGTATGACGTCCCCCAGAGTAAGGCATCTGAGAGAATTGAACGTCTTGCCAAACTGCTCGACATGAATGCATTTCTTGACCGCCGCTGCAGCGTCCTGAGCACAGGGCAGAAACAACGCGTCAATCTGGCACGCGCTCTGATGCACGACCCTCCAGTGTTGTTCATGGATGAGCCGACCCGAGGATTGGACATTGTTGGCAGCCAGGTTGTGTTTGAGTTTCTGCAGCACCTTCGAGCAGAAGACAAAGCCGTCATTATCTGTACTCATCGGCTGGACGAAGCTGAACGCTTTGCCGACCGATTCGGCCTGCTGCATCGCGGCATGCTTAAACACTGTGGCACACTGTCCGAACTGCAGCAGACAACCGGACGCACCACGCTCACTGAGATGTTCATCGACCTGATGGCAGACCAGTCGCCGGTGAGTGGGGGTGCCTCATGAACGCGCCCCGCTCAGATGCCACCGGTCGCTCCCTAAGACTCGCGCGTAAAGAACTACGGGAAATCCTCAGGGATCGCCGAACTGTCTTCACACTCATCCTGATGCCGCTGCTGGTCTACCCGCTGCTCGGCGCTGTGATGAGCAAAGGTGTCCTAAGTGCTCTGTCTGACGGAGCGAAAGTCGAAGTCCACGTTGTTGTGCGAACTGACAATGAGCAGGTAATTTTTGCCCAGTCGCTCTACCACGGTGAGCAACTTCTGAATAAATCAGCCGGCAACGTCGAGCCGGAGTCTCTGGAACGTCTGACGTTTGAAAGTACGCCGGGACTCGTCCTGCAACTCTATAGCCTGGAACATCAGGAAGGAGACGAAACACTGGAATCTCTGGTTCGCTCGGGGAGGGCCGACGTTGGTGTGGCGGTCAGTCAGACAGTGCCGGGTGCCGTCGCGCCACGAGGCACTCATTACATGTTTCTGGACTGGCGAATTGTCCAGCGCGACGGATCAGCCTTGAGTAAACGCGGTTACGAGGAGATCAACAGGCGTCTGCAGGCCGCCAACGAAAACAATATTAACCAGCTCGAACAAGCCGGGCTGATTCCAAAAGTTCGACCATCGGCTGTCAGCAGGCAATTAGTAAAGCCAACTGGCACGTCGCAGGCCTCCCCGTTGGTTACGTTCATCCCGCTGGTACTGGTCCTGATGACGATGACAGGAGCCGTATATCCGGCCATTGATCTGACCGCCGGGGAACGAGAGCGGGGAACCATGGAGATTCTCGTCGCTGCACCAGTTCCGAGACTCAATCTGCTCGCCGGTAAGTTCGTGGCCGTGTTGACGGTCGCGCTGCTCACAGCCACGATGAATCTGTTGTCCATGTTCCTGACTCTGTTTGCACTGGGGCTGGAGGGAACAATTCTGGGCAGCATTAGCGCGACCATGGTCTTTCAGATCGTAGTACTGATGATGGTGTTCGCCGCGTTCTTTTCCTCTGTGTTGCTGAGCGTCACAAGTATCGCCCGCAGCTTCAAGGAGGCTCAGGCATACCTCATCCCATTGATGCTGATTTCACTGACGCCCGGCATCTTTGCCCTCCTTCCCGATATCGAAATCAATGGGCCGCTGGCTGTCGCGCCGCTCATCAACGTAGTTCTGATGGGCAGAGACCTGCTTCAGGGGAATGTCAACGTTCTGATGTTCGCGATCGTACTGATCTCGACTGCACTGTACGGGGTCCTTGCACTGTCACTGGCGGCGCGCGTCTTCGGGTCGGATGCCGTCCTTTACGGAAGCTCCGGCACATGGTCGGACCTGCTTCGGCGTCCGAAAGAACCGCGTGACACGGCACCAATGGCCGTCTCCACCAGTTGCCTCGCGTGTCTGTTTTCACTGTTCATTATTCTGGGCCCGCTCGGTGGACGACTCGGGCTGAACATCGGTCAGCAGCTCATCGCAAATGCTGTCGTCCTCGTAGCGCTGTTTGCACTGATCCCACTTGGATTCGCCGCAGTCTCCCGAGTCAACATTCGGAGCGGATTTACCATTGCAAAGGCGCGTCTCCGCTGGTGGGTTGTGGCCGTTCTGCTTGGTGTCTCAGTATGGCCGTTCCTGTATGAACTTGAAATTATGATGATCAGTGAGGAACGCATTGCGTTTCTGATGAAGCTGGCCGGTCAGTTTGATCTCGGCAGCGTTTCACTGCCTCTCAAGATCCTCTGCCTCGCAGCAGCTCCTGCGATCTGCGAGGAGTTCTTTTTTCGCGGATTCCTGCAGAATTCCATTCGACAGAATTCTTCTGCAGCAATGGCAGTTGTATCTGCGGCGTTGCTCTTTGGTTTGTTCCACGTCATTGTCAAGGATGTGCTGTTCTTTGAGCGATTGATCCCAAGCACCCTTATGGGAATCGTGCTTGGCATGGTCTATGAACGATCAGGAAGCGTGCTCCCTGGCATGCTCCTGCACCTGATTCACAACAGTCTGTTAATGGCTTTGTCCCACTACCAGGATGTGCTGGAACGCTGGGGAGGCGACATGGAGAACAGAACTCACCTGCCGTCGACCTGGCTGGTGTCGTTCGGAGTGGTGGCTCTGGTTGCGGCGTTTTTACTTTGGAAGCAGCCACCAGAGGCAGAACGGCCCGGCACCGACTAGAGCGCATCCGAGATCTCTGTAGCACCTTTACGTGAGACAACGAGTTGATGGGCTGGCAACCCGCCGCGTCACAGGAAATTGCATCCGCCGACATAAGTCCTTTGGCAGCCATGCCTATTGTGAGCCGAGACGCATAAGCGGCCGGGTCAAGTGAGCCGAGACGCGTAAGCGGCCGGGGCAAGTGAGCCGAGACGCATAAGCGGCCGGGTCGAGTGAGCCGAGACGCGTGAGCGGCCGGGTCGAGTTAACCGAGACGCGTGAGCGGCCGGGTCGAGTTAACCGAGACGCATGAGCGGCCGGGTCAAGTGAGCCGAGACGCATTAGCGGCCGGGTCGAGTTAACGGAGACGCGTGAGCGGCCGGGGCAA